>JBFXHW010000005.1:0-26526 GCA_050176605.1 Sphingobium sp.
GTCATTTCGGGATGCCTTCATGGTTTGCCGGCATTACGGTTGCGTTGCAGCTCGGCGGTGCGGCGCTCTTCAACCTGTCGGCGCCAAGGCTTTTTCGGGGCAGGCAGCTCCTGCCACTCGCTCGCGGGGCGATGGTGGTGGCTGGTGCCGCCTATTTGCTGGCTCTCGTTCCCAACCCTGCCATATTCCTTGTGGCGGCCCTGATTTCCGGTTCCGCTCTCGGCGTTGTGCTCAATGTCATCAACCGGCTGATGGGAAGCGCCGAGCATGTGCAGCATGGCTATGCGATGTTCGTCCTGATGGAAGTCGTGGTCGCCACGCTGCTGTTTCTGATTGGCGCGGCTCTGATCGAGCGGCTCGGGCTGATTTTCATCTTCGCTGAAACCGCCGCCGCGACCGGCATCGCACTGCTGTTGCTCATGCATTTGCCCATCGACGGGGCAATGCCGCATGAGGTTGGTGAGACCGACCCGGATGCCCGGCCATATGCCGGCTTCATGGGACTTGCGGCCTTTGCGTTGTTCTTCATCGGCCAGGCGACGATCAATTCTTTCATGCCCGTGGTCGGGCAGGCAGCGGGGTTGAGCCCGGCCGCTTCCAATCAGATTATCGGCCTTGGCATGCCATTCGGATTGGCTGGCGGCCTGCTCGCACGGATCGCGGGCGAGCGCCTGAAACCGGTGATTCCCGTTTTAGTCGTGATAACTCTGCTTGCCTGCGCAGCGCCCATGCTCGCCTTTTTGCAAGACGTTTCGATATTTCGTGTCGGCGTGATCCTACTCGCTTGCTCGACGATGTTTGTAGTCCCCTATTTCTTCGCCCAACTGGGTGCTTTCGATCATATGGGACGGTTCACCGGCTTCGGTCCCGCGATGATGCTGACCGGGCTTGCTATCGGACCCAGCATCGCTGTGCTGCTGAGGGGCAGTTTCGGTATCGGTATGGTCGGAATTTTCGCCAGCATGATGCTGATGCTGGGCGGCCTCGCTTTTCTGGGTGCGTTGCGGCTTTCCCAGTCCGGCCCGCCACAGGGACGCTGAATTTACGGGAGATAGGTAATGGAAGATATCGAACCAGGATGCGAAGGTGCGGTCGCCGCAATGAAGGACTGGATCGCCGCACTAATGGACGGGAATGTAGATCGTCTCGAAACCATATTGGCGCCTGAATATCAGTTTACTTGCAGCCCGGACATCATTCCGGGCGGACGGCTCAACAAGTCCGCCTTCATCGAAATGGACAAGAAGATCAAGAACTCGACCATCGAGATCAGGAAGCTGGCTGCAAGACGTTTCGATGATACCGTTATGACCATGGTTTTTGCTGAGGTGCACGAAGAAGTCGCCGGTGATCTTGGGCCAGGCATGCCTGATGCTGCAGAATTCAGCGCAATGGTGGATGGCCATGTCTTTGCATACGCATCGGCGTGGCGGCTCGATGGTGGGCAGTGGGTTTGCACAAGCCACAACGTGATCGCGACGGCGCGCTGAAGGAGCGGCGCGCCTGCCAGATCGCTCTGACAGGAGATTGGCAATGACGAGAAGCTTGGGACCAAATCATCGCAACAGCTATGCGCTTGGCGACAATCATGTCGACATGACCCGGCCTTCGCCCGCACCTCGCCGGGCGGAGCTGGCGGCTCAGCCGGAAAATGTCGCTGTCGACCTCAACCGCACCGCTGTGGTCATTGTCGATATGCAGAATGACTTTTGCAGCATCGGCGGCTGGTTTGACACACTGGGCGTGGACGTTAGGCCGATCCACGCCATCTATCCTGCCATCCGCTCAGTCGTCGAAAGCGCGCGCGCGGCCGCCATGCCTGTAATCTGGCTTGGTTTCGGCACGCGTCCTGACCGTGTGAACCTGCCGCCTATGGTCCGCTACCCGTTCAATCGTGTCGGTGGCGGTTATGGCCTCGGAGATCCGATCCAGGGTAAAGGCCGCCCCGAGATGCACCATATTTTGCAGGAAGGGAGTTGGGGCGCCGAGGTGGCCCCGGAATTGGGCGCTTTGCCCAGCGATATTCACGTCAGCAAACATCGGATCAGCGGTTTTATCGACACGCCATTCGATTCCATATTGCGGAATTTGGATGTAAAAACCGTCGCCTTCATGGGGGTGAACTCCGACGAGTGCGTGTTCGCGACGCTGATCGACGCCAGCTTTCATGGCTATGACACGATCATGATCGAAGATGCGGCCACGACCAGCTCGCCGCCGAGCTGCCATGAAGCCGCTCTTTACCAGGTGCGTTTCTGCTTCGGTTTCACCGTCACTTCTGAGGATTGGGTGAAAGGGATTGGGAAGCGCTGAACGATGGAAGAACGTCGCAGCTTTTGCCGGTTTTGTGGAACGAACTGTGCTGTTCTGGTTACGGTTGAAGACGATCAGGTGCTCTCCGTGCGCGGCGACCCGGATGATCCGGTAACGCAGGGCTATATCTGTTCCAAGGGGGCAGCGCTGGGACGCTTTCACCATCATCCTGCACGCCTCGACTATCCACTGATCAAGCGCGACGGAACGCAGGTCCGGGTGGGATGGACCGAAGCGCTGGACGACATTTCCGGCAAGCTGCGTTCAATCATTGAGCATTACGGCACATCGGCGGTGGGCGCTTATGGCGGCACGCCGGCGGTGCCTTGCGCCAGCATCAATGTGTGGCGCGGCTTCATGGGCGCACTCGGTACGCCGTCAATTTATTCGACCGTTTCGGTCGATGTGCCATGCATTCCCCTGGTTTCAGAGCGGGTGACCGGCAATCCAATGATCGCCAGCCAGCCCGACGCCGATGCGCGCATGACGATCCTGATCGGTTTCAACCCCGTCGTGTCCCATGGACATGTCTATTTTCTGCCCGCGCCTAAGGCTCAGTTGCGCCGTTGGTCAGATCAGGGCGAGCTGTGGGTTGTGGATCCGCGTCGCAGCGAAAGCGCGGAGATAGCGACCCGGCACCTCGCCATCTGGCCTGGCAGCGAATATGCGCTTTTGGGGCATGCAGTGCGCGAGTTGCTGATCGATGGTGCGGATCGGGACTTTCTCAATGGCCATGTGTCCGGCGTGGAGGCGATCCGCGCCGCTGTAGAGCGTTTCACTCTTGAGGAGGCAACGAGAGTCACCCGGCTGTCGCCTTACGACATCGCTGATTTCGTGGCTTCCATCCGCAAGGCGGGGCGCATCGCCTTGCATTGCGGCACAGGTGTTTCGATGGGGCGCAATGCGAATGCAACGACGCTGCTGCACTGGGCTCTCCATGCCGTAACGGGGTCGCTCGATCGCAAGGGCGGGGCATATTTCAATCCTGGCTTCGCGCGAAATTTTTCCGAGCATGGCTGGCAGCCCATGAATACGACGGGTCCGGGACCGGCGAGCCGGCCAGATTTACCCTCGCGTCTTGGCGAATATCCATGCGCGGCGATTGCCGACGAGATCGAAGCCGGTAATCTGAGGGCGTTGATCGTTTTTGCCGGTAATCTACTTGTGGCGCTGCCGGATACCGATCGCTTGATCAAGGCGCTCGGTAAGCTTGACCTGCTTATCATGATGGATGTGGTTGAGACGGCCAGCTCCCCTCTTGCTACGCACTTACTGCCGACCGGCGGACAGCTTGAAATGGCGGACATCGTTCTGTGGGATTTCATGAATCCCGCTGAATATAGCCGTTACGCGCCGCGCGTCGTCGAGCCGGCGGCAGAGCGGCGGCCGATCTGGTGGATCGTGCGCGAACTGTCGCGGCGTCTGGGGATAGATGGCGGCGTGCCCGATGACGTGACCCATGATGACGATGTAATGCGTCCGATGATGGCACATGCGCGTGCCAGTTTCGATACGGTCAAGGTCAATCCTGTGGCAGAAGTCTCGGAAGGCCGCAGCTATGAATGGATGCATCGGCATCTGCCGGCCGGGCGCTGGAATCTTGACGTGCCCGAGGTGCTGGCCCAGCTCGCCAATGCCAGTGTCGACGATGCCGACTATTTGCTGATCCCGCACCGGCAGAAGAACAAACTCAATGGGCAGATGAGCGACGGGACAGCCAATCCGCGGCGACCCGAACAAGCCGCGTTGTCCATGCACCCGAACGATGCGGAGGCGCTTGGTCTGCAAGACGGCGCTCGGGTGCGTGTTTCCTCCGCCATCGGAACCGTCGAGGCGCTGCTCCATCTCGACACGCGCTATCGGTGCGGTGTTGTCTCATTGCCACATGGTTTCGGTGCCGCCAATGTCAATATGCTCACCGATGCCAACGCTACTGACCCGTTGAGCGGGATGGTCCAGCTTGGAGGCATTGCAGTCGAAATTTCTGCAATTGATTAGAAGACTGTGAAAATCGCAGGTGAGCTTTTTGAAGGAACGAAAATATGGCGAGTATGCCCGACACAAGTCTTGCTCCGTTTGATTTTTGGGAGCAGCTCTATCGCGGTTCGTCGCCAGCCACGAACGGTCGGCCGTCCGCCATGCTGGAGCGTTTCGTGTCGGATCAAACCCCGGGTACCTCCCTCGAACTGGGATGCGGTAAGGGGGACGATTGCGTCTGGCTCGCAAAGCGCGGGTGGCATGCGACCGGGATCGATATCTCCGCGACGGCGCTGGAATATGCAAGACAGAACGCCGAGCGTAATGCCGTGGCGGAACGGATCGATTTTCGTCAGGTTGATTTGGGCGGCGGGTTCCCGGACGGACTTTACGATCTGGTTTTCGCAATGTTTCTTGAGACACCGCTGGAATTCCCTCGGGAAAGGGTTTTGCGTAACGCTGCCTTAGCAGTCAATGTCGGCGGTCTGCTACTTCTGGTCTCGCATGGTTCGGTTGCGCCCTGGTCGTGGGGAGACCCTGACAGGGCAATTCCAAGCGCACACGCGAGCCTCGCAGCACTGGAACTGGATATGGCTTCATGGGACGAAGTGCTCGTCGATTGCGTCGAACGCAAGGCGAAGGGGCCGGGAGGCCAAACCGCCACCGTCTCAGACATAATTATTGCCTTGGAACGCAGGTGAAGGCGGGGGTTGGTACTGGTTCAGCAGGCTGTCGAACACCAGCAATAAGGAAGGACGCCTTATACGCCACGGTTTCAGGCAGCGGCACTGTCAGGGCAATGTGGCAGTGAAGCTTGATCGCTGCTAGCGAGCTGCGATGAGCCGAATATCCAGAGCAAAGCCGCCCAGCCCGTTTAGATTTTCAACTCGTTACCCGAGGTGATCCGCCTCGTGGTGATGCTCTATGTCCGGTTTCCCCTCTCGTTGCGCAATGTCGAGGATCTGCTTTTCGAACGCGGCATCGACATAAGCTATGAAACGGTGCGGTTCTGGTGGAATCGCTTCGGTCCCATGTTCGCAGCGGAGATCCGGCGCAAGCGCGTTTCCCGTATGCGTGGATCCCGGCACTGGAGGTGGCACCTCGACGAAATGGTTGTGAAAATCAACGGCGAGATGCACTATCTGTGGCGGGCAGTAGATCATGAGGGTGAGATTCTCGAGAGTTACGTGACGAAAACGCGCGACAAGGCAGCAGCCCTGGCTTTCATGAAGAAGGCTTTGAAGCGTCATGGACGCATTGAGAAAATCGTGACTGATGAGCTGAAATCATACCCTGCTGCAATGCGCGAGCTCGGTGATGTCGAACGTCAGGAAATGGGTCGTTGGGCGAACAACCGGGTCGAGAACAGTCATCTTCCGTTTCGACGAAGAGAGCGTGCCATGTTGCGGTTTCGGCAGATGAAGTCTTTGCAAAAGTTCGCCTCAGTCCACGCTTCCTTCTACAACCATTTCAATTCAGAACGTCATCTGGTCAGTCGAAAGCTCTACAAGGAAATGCGGTCGGAAGCCTACACCGAGTGGCAATCCCTTATGGCTTGAGAACCGGAAACCACTTCCTCCGGTTCTGCCCAACAGAGACCGGTGCTCTTTGCTCTGACAGCACCGAGACCGAGCGCGGAGATGCGCCGGTAAGCATAGTAGGTTGCGGGCAAAGTGGGCGATCGTTTTGCATTGAAATGGCGGCGCTCCTATAGCGGCTCCACCATGAGCCCTGACCTTGCCAGTTTGCTGCACGACATATTTGGATTCGAAAATTTTCGCGGCGTGCAGGAGCGGGTGATAGCGCGGGTCATGGCCGGCGGGCGGACGCTGGCGGTCATGCCGACCGGCGCGGGCAAGTCGCTCTGCTACCAGTTGCCCGCAGTCGCGTTGGAAGGGTGCTGCATCGTCATTTCCCCGCTGATAGCTCTGATGCACGATCAGCTGCGCTCGGCGCGCGCGCTTGGCATTCGTGCTGCAAGCCTGACCTCGGTGGACGACGACTGGCGTGAAACGCAGGACCGGCTGGTCGCCGGCGATCTGGATCTCCTATATGTCGCGCCTGAACGGGCGAGCGGCGAGGGATTCCGTGCCCTGCTCTCGCGATCGCGGATTTGCCTTTTCGCCATCGACGAGGCCCATTGTGTTTCCGAATGGGGGCATGATTTTCGTCGCGATTATCGCCTGCTGCGCCCGTTGCTCGACAGCTTCGCGGAGGTTCCCCGTCTGGCGCTGACTGCGACCGCCGATGCGCATACCCGGCGCGACATATTGGCGCAGCTCGGAATACCCGAGGATGGACTTGTCATTTCCGGGTTCGACCGACCGAACATCCGCTATGCGGTCCAGCCGCGCGACGGGCTGAAGCGGCAGATCGGCGACATTCTGGCGGCCAATCCCGGTCCCGGTATCGTCTATGCGCCGACCCGTGCCGCCACCGAACAGCTTGCGGCCAGCCTTGGCAATGCCGGTCGTCCGGTCTTGCCATACCACGCCGGCCTGGCGCCAGACGTGCGCGCGGGCAACCAGGCCTCGTTTATGGCGAGCGAGGAGATGGTGATGGTCGCGACCGTCGCCTTCGGCATGGGTATCGACAAGCCCGATGTGCGCTTAGTGGTTCATGCCGGGCTGCCGAAATCGATCGAGAGCTACTATCAGGAAAGCGGGCGTGCGGGACGCGACGGCGACCCGGCGGTCGCGATGCTGTTGTGGGGAGCGGAAGATTTCGTGCGCGCGCGTCAGCGCCTTTCGGAAGTCGAGCAGGCGCGCCAGCAGGGCGAACGTGCGCGCATTGCCGCGCTGGGCGCGCTGGTAGAGGCGGGTGGATGCCGCCGCGCCATACTGCTCCGTCACTTCGGCGAAGACCCGCCGGCGACTTGCGGCAACTGCGACAACTGCCTTTCTCCTCCCGCCAGTATCGATGCGACGCAGACCGCTCAGAAGCTGCTCTCTGCCGTCTACCGTACCGGCCAGAGCTTTGGCCTGGGACATATCGAGGCGGTGCTGACCGGCAAGAGCAACGATCGGATCGTGCAGCGGCGGCACGACCAGCTTTCGGTATTCGGCATTGTCGAGGGGGAAGAGGCCGCGCTGCTAAAACCGGTTTCGCGCGCGTTGATGGTGCGCGATGCGTTGGAAACCAATGAACATGGCGGTTTGATGTTTGGACCGGCCGCGCGATCGTTCCTGCGCGGTGACGAGGCCGTGTCGTTGACGCTACCTCCTGTTCGGCAAAGAAAAGGCCGCCGGGACAGGGAGGCCAACCCGGTCGGCAATCCGCTGTTCGAAGCCCTGCGCTCGTGCCGCCGCGATCTGGCTTTGGAAGCCGGAGTGCCGCCCTATGTCATTTTCCATGACAGCACCCTGCGGGAAATGGCGCAGAGGCGGCCTCGGGCCCTCGCCGATCTCTCGCATATTTCGGGTGTCGGAGACCGCAAAAGGGACGCCTATGGGCAGGCCTTTCTGGATGTCATCGCGACATTCGAGAGCGAGGCGGCGGCGCAGGCCTGATGCGCGTCAGCCCATCTTGTCTACCATGTCCATGAAATCCCGCGCGGCATCGCGATCGTCTGCGTCCTTGAACGCCACATCCAGATCCGGCGCGCAGCCCAGCATGTACATCAGTGTCCACAGGCCGAAGCGCCGCCCCGAATTCTTCTCCAGACCGAAATCGACCTGCATGCGCTCCACTCCGGCCGTCAAGGCCGCTTCCGGCAGCGTCGCGAGATTGGCTTGCCCGAAATAGCGGATGAGAAGGTCGTCAAAGTCCATTTCACGCCCTTTACGCTGATGCCGCCGATCCGAAAGCAAAAAGAACAACATTTGCGCCCATGCTGTGCTAACGGCGCGCAATGCTGACTATCAACGACATCAGCGTGCGGCTCGGCGGTCGCACCATCCTCGATCGCGCCAGCGCGGCGCTGCCCCCCGGCGCGCGTGTCGGCCTGATCGGGCGCAACGGCGCGGGCAAGTCGACTCTGATGAAGGCGATCATCGGCCAGATCGAGCCGGATGGCGGCGGCATCGACATGCCGCGCGGCACGCGGCTCGGCTATATCGCACAGGAAGCGCCGAGCGGCAGCGCGACGCCGTTCGAAACCGTTCTCGCCGCCGATACCGAGCGCGCCGCGCTGCTCGCGGAGAGCGAAACCTGCGAAGATCCGCACCGGCTCGGCGATGTGCACGACCGCCTGATCGCCATCGATGCCTATAGCGCCCCGGCGCGGGCGGGGCGTATCCTCGTCGGCCTCGGCTTTGACGAGGAAATGCAGAACCGACCGCTCGACAGTTATTCGGGCGGCTGGAAGATGCGCGTGGCGCTGGGCGCGCTGCTGTTTTCTGCGCCGGACCTGCTGCTGCTCGACGAGCCGTCCAACCATCTCGATCTCGAGGCGACGCTCTGGCTCGAAAACTTCCTGAAGGACTATCGCGCGACGATCCTCGTCATCAGCCATGAGCGCGACCTGCTGAACACTGTCGTCGATCATATCCTGCATCTGGAACGCGGGAAAGTGACGCTCTACCCCGGCGGCTATGACGCATTCGAGCGGCAACGCGCCGAGCGGCTGGCACAGCTAGCGGCGGCGAAGGAAAAGCAGGACGCCGAGCGCGCGAAGTTGCAGGATTATGTCGCGCGCAACAGCGCACGGGCGAGCACCGCGAAACAGGCGCAGTCCCGCGCGAAGGCGCTCGCAAAGATGCAGCCCATTGCCGCGGCGCTGGAAGACCCCAGCCTGTCCTTCGTCTTTCCCGATCCCCAGCCGCTGCGTCCGCCGCTCATCACGCTCGACATGGCGGCGGTGGGCTATGACGACAGGCCGATCCTGCAGCGGCTGAACCTCCGCATTGATCCGGACGACCGGATCGCGCTGCTCGGCAAGAACGGCAATGGCAAGACCACGCTGGCGCGTCTGCTCGCCGCGCAGCTGCCTGCGATGGAAGGGGAGATGAACGCATCGGGCAAGATGAGCGTCGGCTATTTTACCCAGTATCAAGTGGAAGAACTGGACGCGGCGGACACGCCGCTTGACCATATGACACGCGAGATGAAGGGCGCGGCCCCAGGCGCGGTGCGCGCGCAACTCGGGCGCTTCGGCTTTTCGGGCGAGCGGGCGACACAGAAGGTCGGGTCGCTTTCGGGTGGCGAGCGCGCCCGGCTCGCGCTTGCACTCATTACCCGCAATGCGCCGCATCTGCTGATCCTCGACGAACCGACCAACCATCTGGATGTCGACAGCCGCGAAGCGCTGGTGCAGGCGCTCAACAGCTATAGCGGCGCGGTCGTGATCGTCAGCCACGATCGGCACATGATCGAACTGGTTGCCGATCGGCTGGTGCTGGTCGAGGGTGGTCGCGCCCAACCCTATGACGGTTCGCTGGAAGACTATACCGACTTCGTTCTGGGCAAGGGACCGGCGGGCGACAGTCCGGCAAAAGGCGACCGAAAGGCCGACAAGCGCGCCGCCGCGCAGCTGCGCGAACGGACCAAGGCGCTTCAGACCGAGGTTGGCAAGGCCGAAAAGGTTCTGGCCGACCTTATAGCAGCCCGCAGCGCCGTCGACCGGGCGATGTTCGATCCGTCATCCGCCGATGCATCGTTGTCCGGCCTCACCATGACGGAGTTGATGAAGCGCCGCGCTGGTCTGGAAACGCAGATCGAAGCCGCCGAGCAGGCATGGATGGACGCCAGTGAGGCCATGGAAAATCTCTCGGGCAAAGAGGAGAAGGCCGCATGAAAGAGCGCTTCGAACGGCACAAGCAGCCCTGGAAAGCCGAAGAAATCGACAAGCTTCACCAACTCGCCAAGAAGGGCATGGCTTTGAAGGCCATCGCCAAGGCCCTCACCCGGAGCGAGGAGTCGGTAAAGGATCGGGCGAAGGCGGATGGCATCACTATTGCCAAGCTGCGGTGATTTGTCCGGCGGAAAACCATGACCGATCAGTATGACGCCATCATATTGGGCGCGGGTGCCGCCGGGATGATGTGCGCCGCCGTCGCCGGACAGCGCGGTCGCAAGGTGCTGCTGATCGAAAAGGCACAGCAGCCGGGCAAGAAGATCCTGATTTCCGGGGGCGGGCGTTGCAACTTCACCAACATCCATACGGCGCCGGATCGCTACCTGTCGGCCAATCCGCATTTCGCGCGGTCCGCGCTCAGTAGGTATACGCCGCAGGATTTTCTGGCGCTGGTGGAGCGTTATGGCATCGCGTGGCATGAGAAAACGCTGGGCCAGCTTTTCTGTGATGGCTCGGCGCGACAGATTGTCGACATGCTGCTTGCCGAATGCGCGGACGGCGGCGTCGCGCTGGTCTGTGGCCAGTCTGTGGTCGAGGTTGCCCATTCCGATGGACTGTTTCGGCTGAAGCTGTTGGACAGGGATGTGGCCGCACCCGCGTTCGTGATCGCTACCGGCGGCCCTTCAATCCCGAAAATGGGCGCGACCGGATATGCCTATGATCTGGCGCGACGCTTCGGCCTCAAGGTATCCGAACCCCGCCCCGCGCTGGTGCCGCTCACCCTGGGCGGCGAGGATGTTTTGTTTCGCGAGTTGTCGGGTGTCGCGACGGATGTGGTCGCGCGCGCCGGCAAGGCGGCTTTCCGCGAGGCAGCCCTGTTTACCCATCGCGGACTTTCCGGCCCGGCGATCCTCCAGATTTCCTCTTACTGGCGGCACGGCGAACCGGTCGCGATCGATTTCCTCCCCACGCGCGAATCGGGCTGGCTGGTCGAGGCCAAGCGTGCCAAACCGCGTGCCAATCTGCTCAACATGGTGCGTGATGCGCTGCCCGACCGGCTGGCGATCACGCTGACCGACCGGCTGGGCGTGGACGGCGAACTCGCCAATCTGCCCGACAGGGTTCTGAGACAGGTTGAATCAAGGCTGGCGGACTGGCAATTCCATCCGAACGGCACCGAAGGCTTCGCGAAGGCAGAGGTGACGGCGGGCGGCATAAGCACGGCAGAACTTTCCTCGAAAACAATGGAAGCCAAACGCGTTCCGGGTCTGTATGCGATCGGCGAAGCCGTCGTCGTGACCGGCTGGCTGGGCGGATATAATTTCCAATGGGCCTGGGCCAGCGGATGGGCCGCCGGGCAAGCACTCTGAACCCCAATTTATCGCCGTCCATGCGGCATTTCGATTAGTGAGATATATGTCCTTTTCCAACGTTCCGCCGATCATCGGCCAAGCCCTTGCCGAACGCGGCTATGCCCAACCCACGCCGGTTCAGGCCGCCGTGCTCGAACCTCAGGCCTTGGGCCGCGATCTCATCGTTTCCGCGCAGACGGGATCGGGCAAGACCGTGGCCTTCGGCCTGGCTCTGGCCGGAGAGCTGTTGGGACCGGACGATGCGATGCCGCCGGCGCAAAAGCCTTTGGCGCTGGTGATCGCGCCTACCCGTGAACTGGCGCTGCAGGTGAGCCGCGAACTGATCTGGCTTTACGGCAAGGCAGGCGCGCGCATTGCGACCTGTGTCGGCGGTATGGACCCATCGAAGGAGCGGCGGGCGCTAAATCATGGCGCGCACATAGCCGTCGGCACGCCGGGGCGTCTGCGCGATCATCTGGAGCGTGGCGCGCTGGACCTGTCCGGGCTCAAGGCCATCGTTCTCGATGAGGCGGACGAGATGCTCGACATGGGATTTCGCGAGGACCTGGAGGAAATTCTCGATGCGACGTCTGAACAGCGGCGCACCCTTCTGTTCTCGGCGACCATGCCCAAACCGATTGTCTCGCTGGCGAAACGGTATCAGCGCGATGCGCTGCGTATCTCCACCGTAGGCGAAGATCGCGGGCATGGCGATATCGCCTATCAGGCGGTGACTGTTTCGCCTTCCGAGATCGAGCAGGTGGTGGTGAACGTCCTGCGCTTTCATGAGGCGGAAACGGCGATGCTGTTCTGCGGTACGCGAGAAAGCGTCCGCCGCCTGCACGCTACCTTGCAGGAGCGCGGCTTTGGCGTGGTGGCGCTATCGGGCGAGCATTCGCAGTCTGAACGCAATCACGCGCTGCAGGCTTTGCGGGACCGACGCGCGCGCGTCTGCGTCGCCACCGATGTCGCCGCACGCGGCATCGACCTGCCGACGCTCAGCCTTGTCGTGCATGTCGAAATTCCGCGCGACGCGGAAACCTTGCAGCACCGCTCTGGCCGCACCGGTCGCGCGGGGAAGAAGGGCACGGCGATGCTCATTGTTCCCTATCCGCGTCGCAAGCGCGTGGAATCGATGTTGCGCGGCGCGAAGATCGACGCGCAGTGGATCGACGCGCCCACCCCTGAGGCCATCCGCCAACAGGATCGCGAGCGTTTGCTGACCGTTCTCCTGCAACCCGCCGACTATGACGAGGAAGATCGCGCGCTCGCGCAGCGCCTGATGGCGGAACGCTCGCCCGAAGACATCGCCGCCGCGCTTGTCCGTGCGCACCGTGCCGCCATGCCGCAGCCTGAGGAACTGATCGAAAATACGCCGGAAGCCCGCCGCGCAGCGCAGCAGGAGCGGCATCGCCCCGGTTTTGAGGACACACTCTGGTTCCGCATGGACATAGGACGTCGCCAGAACGCCGATCCGCGCTGGATATTGCCACTTCTCTGCCGACGAGGTCATATCACGAAGAACGAGATTGGCGCCATTCGGATCGCCGCCAATGAAACTCATTTCCAGGTACCTCGCGCAATCGCCAGCAAGTTTCAGGATGCGCTTGCCCGCACGGCCAACCCCGGCGCGGACGGGGACGACGAGAGTGGCATAACGATAGAATTGTCGGACGGGGGCCCTCGCGAAGGCGCGCGCGAAAACCGGAAGGGCGGTCGGCCTGATCATCGCTCCGGCCCGCCGCCGCACGGTGCGAAGCCCTATCGCAAGACCCTGTCCAAGGTGCCGTTCAAGGGCAAGAAGAAGCGCCCCGATGGTGGGCGGGGGCCAGGGCCGCGCAAGGGATGACGGCAACGATGCGGATATTGGTCGATGCCGACGCCTGTCCTGTAAAGGAAGAGATATACAAGGTGGCTTGGCGTTACGAGATATCCGTGACGATCGTCAGTAACAGTCCGATCCGCATCCCTGACCATCCGCTCGTCGAGCGCGTTGTCGTGAATGATGGTTTTGACGCGGCGGACGACTGGATTGCCCAAGCCTGTGGCGAGGCCAGCATTGTCGTCACGTCTGACATATTGCTGGCCGATCGCTGCCTCAAGCGCGGTTCGACCGTGCTGGCGCCCACGGGCAAACCCTTTACGGCGAGTTCGATCGGCAGCGCTATAGCGGTGCGGGCGATCATGGCCGACCTTCGTGCTGGCGGCGATCAAATCGGCGGACCGGCGCCTTTCACCAAGGCGAGCCGGTCCCAATTCCTTCAGGCGCTTGACCAGGCAGTCATTCATCTTCGCAAACGCTGAAGCCTGACGCCCGGCATTTCAGAGCGGCCGCTCGGCGATGCTCTATCTGCATTTTGTGCAGGTGATGCCCCCTTGCGCTCGTTCTGACGCGAGGCGTTGGCATTTGCGACGAAGTGCGGAACATGTGCCTGTATATCCCGTTAGTTTCGTAAGGGTCCGGCAGTCTACGTGACACCCTGACAGGAGAGCCGGCCTGCGTTCCACAGACCAGCAAAGGAGAGAGCCTCATGGCCGACACACTCGAACGAAACGAAACCCGCAACCTTATCGCCTCCGACAGGGTTGAGGGCACATCCGTCTACAATCCGCAGGGCGAAAAGCTCGGCACGGTCAGCAAGTTCATGGTCGACAAGCGATCAGGCAAGGCGGATTATGCCGTGCTCGAGTTCGGCGGACTGTTCGGGCTGGGCAGCGATCATTATCCCATTCCGTGGGATATGCTCGACTATGACACCGACAAGGGCGGTTATGTTGTCAACATCAGCAAGGAGCAGCTTGAGCAGGCTCCGCGCCATGCGCAGGACGACACGCCAGAATATAATGATAGCTATGGCCGCACGGTCTATGGCTATTATGGTGTAAGCTATCCGTTCATCTGATCGCCTTTAAGCCGGAGAAAGGAACGCGGGCTTGCATCTGTGCCGGCCCGCGCTTCCCTAGAAGGATGAGCCATGGGCGGCCAGCACCTCGCGCACCCGGTCCGTGGCCAGCCCGAGCGGATCGCCCTCGCCCAGAAGAGCAAAGCTGCCGATCAGCGCAAAGCTGCAATGGCCATGTACCGTGGCGATGAGCGAGCGCGCCAGTCTCGGCGCATCCGACCCGCTTTTTTCCGGCAGCACCGCCGCGACCTCGCGCGTGATGATCTGGGTCAGGCGGGTGCGCTCCGTCGCCAGACGCTCGGGCATGTCCATGTCCGGCGGCAGGCGATGCTCGTAGATCGCCGCCCACAGATTGAGATGATCCTCGGCAAATTCGAAATAGCCGCGTACCAGCGCATTTATCCGGTTCGCCCCTTTCACACCTTTCAGCCGCGCCTCGAGCCAGTTTGACCAGAGGCGGAATGTTCGGGCATTGATCGCCACGATCAGAGCATCGACGCTGCCGAAGATGTTGGAAATCGTTCCGACCGAATAGCCGATGCGCTTTGCGACCTCCCGCGCGGAAAAGCGGGCGAGGCCGGTTTCCGCCATCAGTGCCTGTCCCTCGGCAAGGATCAGTTCTTCCAGTTCCTCGCGGCTATGGTCGGATCGCCTGCCCATCAGCCGCTGGTGCGCACGAACGGATATTTCATCTGCGCCAGATAGCCTTCCGGCACCTGCTCCGGCACGCCATAGCCCTGTGGCCATTTGCTGTCGGGGAAATAATATGTACCAAACAGGCGATCGAGCCACGGGAAATGGATCGCGAAATTCTTGTCGATCCCTTCGGCCTCTATCGCATGGTGCCAGTGGTGGAAGCGCGGCACCACCAGCCATTTGCCGAGGCGATTGAAGTGTCCACCGACATTGGCGTGGACCAGCGAGCTGTAGACATAGACGAGGCCGATATAGGCCTGCATCACCGAGGGCAGGAAGCCGAGCGTCAGGAGCGGCAGCGATGTCACCCCGCGCAGCAGCACGATCTCCACGAAATGCATGCGCGCTCCGGCCAGCCAGTCCATCGACCTGGCCGAATGATGCACCGCGTGAAAGCCCCACAGGAACGGAATGCGGTGAAACAGGCGATGGAACCAGTATTGCGCTATATCCGTCAGCAGCATCGCCAGCACGAGCTGAACCAGCCAGGGCAAGCCGGCGATGCCGGCACGCACCGCGGAAAAGCCGCCGGCATGCGCATTGACGTAGGTAGAGGGAGCAAGCGCAAGGAAGGTGATGAGCTGAACCAGCATCGAGCTGACGAGATAATAGAAGAGATCTTCCCGCCATTCCGGCCGGAACAGCCGCTGCGTGGCGCGGTGGGGAAAGAAGCGCTCCAGTGGGGCGAACATGAGGCCGGTCGCGACCATGTTCACCGCGAAGAAATCCACGCCGAAGAAAATGCCCCAGTCGTGCGTCTCGCGCGCCTGCACCGCAGCGCCGCCGAGGAACGAAGCAAGCAGCGCCGTGACCAGCGCCGCCAGACCGATGGCCTTTCGGGAGCGCAGCAGCAGGCTCAGCAGCGCCAGCGCATAGGCTGCCAGCAATGTGGCGTGCACGACCACGCGAAAGCCGGGCTTGGCCAGCACAGCCGCAAGCTCAGGTGTAGAGAGCAGCTCCGGCCAGCGCAGCGCGACAACGAAACACAGCCCCATTATCGCCAGCAACAAGCCGAAAAAGCCGGAAAACCATCCCGTTCCAAAGCCGCGCGCGTCCACCGGCGCTTCCAGATCGTGCACGAGGTCTTGCAGAAACGTCTTGCCCATGGTCAATGCCCCTTCAACCGGAATGATCCTCGTTATCGACAGAATTGAACGCTGTCTAATTTTTTAATTGAACGGTGTATAATTTTGATGTAGGAGCAAGCCGAATTCGAAAGGATATGCCATGACGATGCTGCTGCTGCTCGCGGTCATAGTGCTCTGGGTCATTGTCGCCAATACGCGCAAGAGATTGGCAATGCTCGAGGACCAGGTCAGGCGGAATGCCATCGAAGCTTCCGGCATTGATGCGAGCATTGCGGCCCCTGCCGAATCAGCGACACCTGCACCAGCGAGTTCGCTCCGCACGGCGCGCGTTGTGCGATCGAGCGAACCGATCGAAATGGCTCCAGCGTCCGATGAACCGGCGACCGACGAAGTGGCAATGCGGGAGGAAGACAGTGAGCGGCCTGCGCCGGACCTGCCGCCCGCGGCATTCATCGACGATGAAATGGAGAAAGCCAGCTCCGTCAGCACCAGTTCTGCATTCAGCTTTGAGGATATTTTCGGTCGCAAGCTGCCCATCTGGGCGGGCGGCATCACTCTGGCGGTGGCGACGGTCCTGCTCGTCAAATATTCGATCGACGTGGGTCTGCTCTCGCCGCTTGTTCGCATCGCGATCGGCCTGCTTTTTGGCGCGGGCCTGATCGGTGCCGCGGAATGGATCCGGAGAAAGGAATATCTGGTCGACGATACCCGTATCCCGCAGGCCCTGGCGGGGGCTGGTATCGCGAGCCTCTATGCTTCCATTCTGGCCGCGCACAGCCTGTATCATTTCATTGGCGGCGGCGTTGCCTTTACCGGCCTTGCCGCGGTCACGGCATTTGCGCTGGCCCTGTCGCTCCGCTTCGGTGCGCCGAGCGCAGTATTGGGCCTTGTCGGCGGGCTCGCGGCTCCGGCGCTTGTGGGCGCAACGGATCCCAATATTCCGCTGCTCTGCGGCTATCTCGCGCTCGCCATTGGCGGCCTCACCGCTGTTTCGCGACGTCAGCGCTGGGTGTGGCTGGGTGTGGGCGCGCTGTTGGGCGGGATCGGCTGGACCGCGTTGATGATGCTGACGGGTACGCTGGGGCATGCTGACACGCTTGCTGTCGGACTGCTGATCCTGATGCTCGCTGCTGTGCTCCCTGCGCTCGCATTCGGCGGCGAAGATGCCGTTGCGCCGCGCGCGGTGGCATCGCTTGTCGGTGCAGCGCAAATGGCCGCGCTGGTCGCGACCGGTGGTTTCGAGCTGCTGCACTGGGGGCTCTATGGCCTGCTGTCGGCGGCGATCCTGTGGCTGGCTCGCCGCAATGCCGCATTGCGCCGGCTCCCCGTGATCGGCCTTGCGGTCGCACTGATGCTGGCCGCCGCATGGCCTTTACCGCCTGCATATGACTACACGCTGGTGATGCTTGTCCTGGGCGCGCTGTTTGCAGCGCCCGCCTTATGGGACCTGCGCAGCGGCGAGGATCACATGATGGCGGCCGGGCAACTGATCGCAATTGCGCTCGGCGGCTATCTGATCACCCTGTTCCATTTCCACCATGGCCCCTCCCACGATGGATTCTTTGCCCTGCTGGCGTTGGCCTGCTCCGTGCTCCCGGTCGCCGGAGCGGCCTTTTGCTGGCACCACCAGCGCCCGGATGCAGCGCGCTCCCTTACTGTGCTATCCGCATCGGCGGCGATCCTTGTCGTGTTCACAGGATATTTCGGCTTGCCGGAGCAATGGTGGGGTATCGCCGCCGCGCTCGCCATTCTGCCGGTGGCGGAGGCTTGCCGCCAGACCCGGCGCGATACGCTGCTGCCTGCGGCGGGCGTGTTCGTTGCGGCGGCGGCGCTGTGCGCGCTGGAACCGATGATGCGCTGGACGGCCGGGGCACTGCTTTCGCTTGGCGGCGTGCCGCTTTATCTCAACGCACTACCGCTTCCGGAGAGTGCCGCAACCAAGCTCGCAATTCCAGCGGCGATCGCCGCTGGAAGTTTCTGGCGACTTTGGCCGAGCCTTGCCAAAGGGGTGCGCATAGCGGCCGCCGCTGTACTGACGACCCTGGCTGTGGCGGCCACGCATATCTTCTACAGGCAGCTGTTCGCGATCGACGGACATCAGGAATTCGTCGCTTCCGGTCTTGCCGAACGCACAACCTGGGAAGCGATGCTGCTGGCGGCCGGTTATGCGCTCTGGCGGCAGACACGCTGGACTTACGCTGCGCTCGCTCTCGTCACCGCCGGAGCGGCCCACGCGCTGTGGTACTCGGTCATACTTCACAATCCGCTCGCCACGGCGCAGGCGGTTGGCCCGGCACCGCTCGCCAATCTCTTGCTCGGAGCCTATGGCATTCCGTTTGCTGCCCTGTGGCTGGCGGAACGGATCGTACCGGACCAGATGGCGCGCGTTGCCCGCCCGGCGGATATCGTCCGCATGGGTCTGGTCTTTCTGTTCGCGTCCGCGACGCTGCGCCAACTGTTTTCTGGATCGGTTCTCACCACCGCCCCCGTGAGCGATTTCGAGAATATCCTGCGGTCCGTTCTCGCCATCGGCCTGGCGATCGGTTTCCTGCTCTGGGGCATATGGCAAAAGAAGCACGACTGGCGTATCGCCTCGCTGTTGCTGATGCTCGGCGCCGTGGCCAAGGTGTTCCTGTTCGACATCTCCGGCCTCACCGGTCTGTTGCGTATTGCGTCCTTCCTTGCGCTGGGCTTCAGCCTGATCGGGATCGGCTGGCTCTACAGCCGGTTCCTGCGCAAGGAAGAGCCTTCCTGATAGTCCATAGAATTATTTGATGGCTGGTTTCGGGGAGTCAGTGAGCGCGCTTACTGACGCGACTTCGGTTTGGCGCTATGGGTCTGTCATGCACGTTCCTCACCGCGAATCCCATGCGCCCGTGTGCGTGGCGGCCTTGTACCGTTTCACCCGTTTCGATGACTGCACGAGCTTCCGCTCGCCGCTTCAAAGCCTGTGTCGCCAGCAGGGCGTTCGCGGCACATTGCTGCTCGCCGCCGAGGGCATCAACGGCACGATCGCCGGACCATCCGAGGGCATTGCCACGGTGCTGGAGCATATTCGGACCCTGCCGGATTGTGCTGACCTCGACGTCAAACTGTCGAGCGCCGCGACCATGCCGTTCCATCGCATGAAGGTGCGCATCAAACGCGAGATCGTCACGATGGGCGAGTCGGGCCTTGATCCCCGGACGTGCGTCGGAACATACGTCGAGCCGCAGGAATGGAATGTCCTTATCTCCGACCCCGACACCATCCTCATCGACACGCGCAATGAGTATGAAGTTGCGGTGGGCACGTTCGAGGGCGCGATCGACCCAAAGACGACAAGTTTCCGGGATTTCCCTGAATGGTTTCGCCGTGAACGTGGACGGCTGGTGGGTACCGGCAAGCCGCCCAAGGTCGCGATGTTCTGTACCGGCGGCATTCGCTGCGAGAAGTCGACCGCCTTCCTCAAGCAGGAAGGGATCGAGGACGTCTATCACCTCAAGGGTGGAATTCTGAAATATCTGGAGACGGTGCCAGAGGAGCACAGCCTCTGGCGGGGCGAGTGCTTTGTCTTCGACCAGCGGGTGACAATCGGTCACGGGCTCGCCCTGGGCAGCTATGGTCTTTGCCATGCCTGCCGCCGCCCGGTCAGCGCGGATGACTGCAGTTCGTCGCTCTACGAACCGGGTGTGAGCTGCCCCGCCTGTCATTCCGAGCGAACCGAAGAACAGCGCGCATCCTACCGTGAACGTCACCGCCAGGAGATGCTCGCCGCTGCGCAGGGTCGCGCGCATATCGGCGCGGTGTCGATTGGGCAGACAGATGACCGCCTCGACTGATCCCGTCCTCTACAGCTTTCGCCGTTGCCCTTATGCGATGAGGGCACGGCTGGCGCTGGCGGTCAGCGGCACAGGCTGCGAACTGCGCGAAGTCAAGCTGTCGGCGAAGCCGGAGGCCATGCTTGCCGCATCTCCCAAAGGGACGGTGCCCGTGCTCGTCGTGCCAGAGGGAAAAGTGATAGACGAAAGCCTCGACATCATGCGCTGGGCCCTCGCGAGGCGGGATCCGGAAGGGTGGCTGGCGCGCGAAGATGCGGCGCTCATCTCCGCAAATGACGGACCGTTCAAGCATGACCTTGACCGCTACAAATATCCCGAGCGTCACCACGCCGACGCATTGACCCATCGCGACAGCGGCCTTGCATTTCTGCGCGAGATCGACGGACGTCTGGCCGATACTGGCCAGCTTTGCGGACCGCTGCGCGGGTTAACGGATGCTGCGATCATGCCTTTCATACGGCAGTTTGCCGGCGTAGACCGGGAATGGTTCGACACTCAGCCGCTCCCCCATCTCAAGGCCTGGCTGGCCGGACATCTCGCGTCCAGTCTTTTCGATGCGGTCATGATGCGGGTAATGCCGTGGTCCCCGGGTGATCCTCCAGTCGCCTTCTCGCCTCAGGATATTCCAGCCAGGTAGCGCCCAGGCATTTCCCTCATTGCCCACCATGTTGGCGGGGGTGGGGGGGAATTCCTCAACACCGCTCGATAAGCGCGTCGAGCATCCAGGTCGTGGCCGGACCCGGCGTGCGGTCCTTCCTCCACAGCGCATGCAATTGGTAATTGAGCGGTGGAGCGTCGGGCAGGCGAAGTTCGATCAGACGTCCGGCGGCCAGATCATCCGCAACCGCATGACGCGGCATGTTGCCCCAGCCAATGCCTTCGAGCAGTAGTGCGTGCTTGGCACCAAGGTCGGCCAGCCGCCAGCTTCGCGGGCTCAAGACCGAAAATTCCCTGCCTTCTGTCAACGGTGAGCGGTCCGTCAGGACCAGTTGCAGATGCTGTCGCACTTCGCCCGGCGCAATTTCCCGTTCTTCCGCCAAAGGATGACCGGGCGCGGCGACGGGCACCAGCGCGACACTTCCGACGCCGCGCCGTTCCAGTTCGGGCAGGTCAAGGATATCCGGCCCTGCAACGCCCAGATCGGCTTTCCCGTCGCGCACCAGCGCCGCGATCGCGCCCAGCGCCTCGACATGAAGCCGCAGGTCGACGGTGGGAAATACATGCTGAAAATCGCGCAAAATGCTCGCCACCACAGCGCTCGGCAGCATGACGTCGACCGCCAGCGCGACCTGCGTTTCCAGGCCCTGACGGATGCTGCGCGCGCGTGCGACCAGACCGTCAGTCTCGTCGGCCACGGCGCGGGCATCGGCCAGCAGCGCGGCCCCGGCGGCCGTCAGCTCGGGGCGCCGTGAGCCTTCGCGATCGAACAGCCTGACGCCAAGCTGGCCCTCGAGCGCCGAAATTCCGTAGCTGACGACGGAGAGCGCGCGGCCGAGTTTGCTCGCCGCCTTGTTGAAACTTCCCTCATCGGCAACCGCAAGGAAGATACGGAGTTGATCGAGTGTGGGTTGCCCTATGTCCATTGTTCAACTCACTGGAACATTTCGTATCGATTTATTCGGGTTTTCTGATTGCTTTGCAAGTGCCAAATCACGGTCATCGACATTTTAATGAAGGACCAATTCCATGATCGAGCTACGGCCATTTTCCACACTGGGTGCTGCCAACCATGGCTGGCTGGATGCCCACCATCACTTTTCCTTCGCAGACTATCACGATCCGGCCCGCGTCAACTGGGGCCAGCTTCGGGTCTGGAACGACGACAGGATTGCGCCCAAGAGCGGGTTTCCACCGCACCCGCACCGGGACATGGAGATCATCACCTATGTCCGCCAAGGCGCAATCTCGCATCAGGACAACCTGGGCAACGCAGGACGCACCGAAGCGGGCGATGTTCAGGTCATGTCCGCGGGCGACGGCATCCAGCATTCCGAATATAATCTGGAAGAGGAAGAGACGCAGATCTTCCAGATCTGGATCATTCCCGATCAGCGGGGCGGAACGCCGAGCTGGGGCACCCGTCCTTTCCCCAAGACGGACAGGAATGGCCGTTTCGTGACACTGGCGTCGGGCATGCCCGGCGACGAAGACGGCCTCGCCATCCGCGCAAAGGCCCGGGTTCTGGGCGCGAGCGTGAAGGCGGGCGAGAGCCTGACCTATGACAGCGCGCCTGATCGTCACCTCTATCTCGTGCCCGCCGCCGGCAGGGTCCGTATCGGCGATATCGAGGCCAACGCTCGCGACGGCGTTGCCATCACCGGACAGCAACGGGTCGAGGTGACGGCGCTTGAGGACAGCGAAATCGTTCTCGTCGACGCCAACTGAACACATTGCCGCGGCCGGGGCGGATGTCCCGGCCGCTCCAGGATCAACCATCTCTCAATAACCGGAAGGAAACATCATGTCAGAACAGATCAACATCGCGGTCATCGTCGGAAGCCTCCGCAAGGATTCCGTCAATCGCAAGGCGGCCCTCGCTCTGGCGCGCATGGCCCCGGCGCATGTCACCTTGAGCATAGCGGAAATCGGCGATCTGCCGCTTTACGACGAGGATGTGGAGACCGCTGGCCCGCCCGCTTCCTGGACCCGCTTTCGCGAAGAGCTGGGCGCAAGTGACGCGGTTCTGTTCGTGACGCCCGAATATAACCGGTCGGTTCCGGGCGCGCTCAAGAACGCGATCGATGTCGGTTCACGCCCCTATGGGAAGAGCTCCTGGGCAGGAAAGCCCGCAGCGATCATGAGCCTGTCGCCCGGCGCGCTGGGTGCATTCGGCGCCAATCATCATCTGCGGCAGTCGCTCGTTTTCCTCGACATGCCGCTGCTGCAGCAGCCTGAAGCCTATGTCGGCAATGCCTTTTCGTTGTTCGACGACAAGGGGGACATCGTGAACGAGGGCACCGGCAAATTCTTTCAGACCTTTCTCGATGCCTTCATCAACTGGATCGATCGAGCCTCCCGGTGAACGTCCGGCGCCGGAGAAGCGACCCATGACCTGATTCACAACCATGTCGGCGGCACCGGTCCTTTCGCCAAAGCGATGACTGGCCGCCGACATCTCTGCCTTGAGCCGGCCCTTCAGTCGGTCAGGGTTGCCGAGCGTGGCAGCATCAGCAGCACCGCCGCCGCAAGAAGCGAACTCGCGCCCGCCAGCATCGCAACGGCCTGAAGGTTCAAGCCGATTTCGAAAAGCAGACCGGCCAGCGCCGGCGCCAGCGCCGCGCCACCTCGGCCGACGCCGATAACGATGCCCGTTCCCCCGCCGCGCAACGCTGCAGGAAAGGACGAGACAGTCAGCGCGTAAAGGCCGACAATCCCGCCGGTCAGGAAAAAGCCTGCGACCGCCGCGACGAATGACAGGCTGTTCAGGTCAGCCTGCCCCTGCCCGAACATCGCGACCGAGACCGCCGAAAGCAGCAGCGCGCCGGTCAGCAGGCCGCGCACGCCCATTTTCAGCGTCAGCGCGCTGAACAGCAGGGAACCGATCAGCCCGCCGACATTCATCCACACCAGCACCTGTCCGGCGAGCGACGGGCTGAAGCCCATGTCGGCGACCACCTTGGGAATCCATTTGGCCATGAAATAGAAATTCATGATGTGGCAGAAATAGCCGACGACCAGCAGAATCGTTGTCGCGCGCAGCGCGGGCGAAAACAGGTCGCCGAAAGAGGCCTTTTTCGGCGCTGTGACTGGCATCGGTAGCGTTTCCACCCGGTCATGGCCCAGCGCGGCCAATGTCCTGTTCACGCGGGCCAGTGCGTCGGCGGGGCGTTTCTGCATCAGATAGCCTACGCTTTCCGGGACCAGCCACAGCACGACCGGCAGGCACGCGGCCGTCGCCATCGCGCCGAATATGAACACGTCACGCCATGTCCCGGAAGCCAGCAACCCGCTCGCGATCGATCCGCCAACGATCGCACCGGCCGGATAGCCCGCCGCCATGATCGCGACCGATGCCGCGCGCCACTTGAAACTTGAAAATTCCGCCGACATTGCGCTGATGCACACCAGCATTCCGCCGATGCCGAGCCCGGTGATCAGTCTGGTTGCGGAGAGAGTGGCGATGTCATGGACCAGACTTGTCGCGTACATGGAGATCGCCATTGCGACGAGACAGCCGATGACGACCGGTCTCCGGCCGACACGATCGGCAACCTGACCCAGCAGGACGGAACCTACCGCCATGCCGATCAGCTCCATCGACAGGACCGCGCCAAGGGCAGCGCGGTCTATACCCCACTCATTGGCGATGCCCGGCGCGGCGAAGCTGATCGAAAGCACGTCGAAACCGTCGAGCGCGTTGAGCAGGACGCAGATCGCTATGGCGAGTATCTGCCGGCCCCGCATGCGCTCATGGCCGATTATGTCCTGTGGTTCGCGTGCGCCTGTCGTGCCCTCTATCCCCGCCACATTCGCTCTCCCGGCTTTTCAGGTTCCCCTCCCGGCCCCCGTTTCGGGATCTCGGCCAAGCTGCTTCATGATATCCGGATCGGAATGAAGCGATATAGCAAACGGGCGCCGGGGGAATGGCGCCCGTTTGCCGTTCAAGGGATCAGCCCTTGGTCCGCCACCCGTCGGCATAGGCGTCGCGCGCGACCTCGGAATAGGGAACAGGCGCGACCGTGCACTTGATCTCGGTCTGCACATGCGGCTCGACCGTCGGTTTGGCGCTGCCGCCATCGGGTTCGCCCCACAGCAGTGTTACCTCGGTGCCCGGCTCGGCGAACTCCTCGTCGATCATGGCGAGTGCGATCATGCGTCCGGCGTTCACCGTATAGCCGATGAAGGTCGACACACCGATCGTCTTGCCGTCCTTCAGCACGGCGTCATAGGGGTGCATCGCATAGACGGCGAGCGGGAACTCGATGAACTTCGCCTTGTCGCCCTTCTGCAGCATCGAGCTCATGACGCGCACGACATCGGCGTTATCGAGCGCGAGCGTCACTTTCCTGCGGTGCGGCTGGTCCTTCATCTTCTCCAGCGCCTCACGACCAACGAAGTCGTGGTCGAACTTGACCATGATGCCGTAACCAAGATCCCACGGCGTCAGATAATAGTCCTCGATATTGTCGCTTACGAAGCTGCCGCCGAGCGAGGTCATGCCGGGATAGGATTTTGCGGGCATCCATTCGCGGAACGCCTTCGTTCCCTCGCCCGTGTAGATCGCCGGGAGCGGGGAGGGGATCCAGCCCGATTCGAGCGTGTTTGACGCATAGGTGCGACCGCCAACGAGTGTCAGGCCGTCGTCCTTGCCCGCCGCGATCAGCGCATTGCGAACGGTGTCGTGATCCTTCCACGGACCGAACAGCTCGTAACCCGGTTGTCCCGCCATGCCGTGGCGGAGGGCGCGCACCTCGACGCCGTCGATCATCACCGGCGCCATGCGGAAGAATTTGAGGTCGGGCGGCGTCTGGCCCATCGCCTTTTCCAGGATCTTCATCGCGTTAGGTCCCTGCAACTGGAACCGGTAATTGCGGCGATAGCCCTTTTCGGCTTCGGGGCGGGCGGCGGTGCGCTCGTCGCGTTCCACCTTGACATCCCATTTGCCGGTCGACGCCCAATATTCGACCCACTCGATGGAGGGAGCACGGCCCACCAGCTCGAACTTTTCTTCTTCGAGATAGAAGAGGATCACGTCGCCGATCACATAGCCGTCCGGCGTCACGGGGGCGAACTGCTTCGCCTGATTGGGCACGAAGCCCTTGAAGCTGTTGGGCGCGAGATAGGACAGCATGTCGAATGCGCCTGGCCCTGTCACCAGCAGGTCGACCATGTGATAGCACTGGTCGAACAGCACGGCGGTTTCGGCCCAAGCGCGCTGTTCGCTGCGCCAGTTGGAAAATTCGCCGGGGACGCCGGGGTAGACGTTGGGGCCAGTTTGCTGGTTGCGCAGAAAGCCGACGGTGTCGCCTTTTTCATCCAGTAATTGCTGAAGGGATTTGTCAGTCATCAGAGCCTCTCTATCGGGATTGTCGGGTTGGGGTTTCAGGACGCGGATGGCGCTTTCAGCCATTCGCGGATGATCGCATTGAAGGCATCCGGCATTTCCGCCGGCGCCATGTGGCCGGCGCCTTCGATGATACGCAGTTTCGCGCCGGGGATCGCGGCGGCGATTGTCTTGTGCTGGCAGACGGGAGCCCATTCGTCTTCGCTGCCCGCGATCACGAAGGCGGGGCAGGCGATCGACGGCAGCAGCCCCGCGACGGACGGCCGGTTGAGCAGCGCAGCGATCTGGTTTTCGTAGGTCGAAAGCCCTGCGTCCACGCACATCGACCGCAACACATCGATCAGGTCCGTGTCGGTGCGCCCGGCGGTTGCGATCATCGGCGGCAGCCAGCTGTCGACGAGGGCGCCGATACCGTCGGTACGGCCAAGATCGCGCAGCCGATGGCGTCCATCCTCTTCGCCCGGCTGCACCGGATGAATGCCGGTACAGGCAAGGGCCAGACGCTGTACCCGTCGGGGCGCCTTGCGATAGATCTCCAGCGCTACTCGTCCTCCCATGGAATGCCCGAGCAACGCGCAGCGGGGAGGCATGTTCGCCAGAGCATAGTCGGCCATGTCCTCGATGCGGCTGGCACCGCC
>JBFXHW010000006.1:0-25602 GCA_050176605.1 Sphingobium sp.
TTTGAACTTGTGTTATGCGCTACATGCGCTGAGGCTGCCCGGAGTGTGTCGGACGGATCAACGAAAACATACAATGAAAACGGATGGATAGTTGAGAGGATTGCCGGCGCAAATACTCCGGCAGGGTCGAATAAAGGAAAAAAGGTGGTTGCAATCGACATGACAGATCAGACTGTTCTGGCATCAGCCGGACATTCGTCCGGCGATCGGGCTGCCGCCGGAAACGAGAAAGGCACTCCGTCGATGCCAAGGCCGCTGCCCACAGAGGACGCGCTGCCCCGCCGCTTTTCCGATTTCGCCACTGTAGGCGAAGCGCTGGAATATGCCGCGGAGGGTACCCGTGGCCTCAATTTTCACGATGCGCGTGGCAACCTCGCCCGTCCCTATCCTTACAGCGAACTGCGCAGCGACGCCTTGGCGCGTGCCTATGCGTTGATCGCTCATGGCGTGAAGCCGCAGGACCGGATCGCGCTGGTCGCCGAGACCGGTCCGGAATTCGCGCAGATGTTCTTCGCGATCATCTATGCCGGCGCGTGGCCGGTGCCCCTGCCGCTGCCGACCAGCTTCGGTGGCAAGGAAAGTTATATCGATCAGCTTTCCGTTCAGCTTCAGAGCTGCGATCCGAAAATACTCTTTTTCCCGGCAGAACTTGCTGAAATGGCGGGGGAAGCAGCGCGGCTGAACGGTGTGGAAGGCATCGCCTTCGAGGATTTCATCGCCCGCGAGGCTACTCCCTGCCGCCTGCCAACCGCGAACACGGACGACATAGCCTATCTGCAATATTCGAGCGGATCGACACGCTTTCCACATGGCGTTGCGGTCACGCACAAGGCGTTGCTCTCCAATCTCTCCGCCCATTCCCACGGGATGGAACTGCAGGACAGCGACCGTTGCATCAGCTGGCTGCCCTGGTATCATGATATGGGCCTTGTCGGCTGCTTCCTCTCGCCGATCGCCAACCAGGTGACGGTCGATTATCTGAAGACGGAGGATTTTGCGCGGCGTCCCCTTGCCTGGCTCGACCTCATCAGCCGTAACAGCGGCACTTCTATCAGCTATTCGCCGACCTTCGGCTATGACATCTGCGCGCGCCGCATGTCGAGCCAGACACGCGCTTCGGACAGGTTCGACCTGTCCCGCTGGCGGATCGCCGGCAATGGCGCGGACATGATCCGGCCAGACGTAATGCAAGGCTTCGTTGACGCTTTCGGCGATGCCGGTTTCTCTCCCGGAGCCTTTCTGCCGAGCTACGGCCTCGCCGAGTCAACGCTTGCCGTCACAATCATGCCGCCGGGCGAAGGCATCATCGTCGAGCTGGTCGAGGAAACTGACCTCTCCGGCGGCAGCGCCGCGGATCACAGGCCGCAACGCTATCGCGCCATCGTCAATTGCGGCAAGCCTGTGAGGGGCATGATCGTTGAGATTCGCGACGAGGACGGCGCGCCCATGGCCGAACGGCAGATCGGCAAGGTCTGGACGACCGGCCCATCGCTGATGACCGGATATTTCCGCGACGACGAGGCGACGGCAGCCTGCATGACCGACGGATGGCTCGACACAGGCGACATGGGCTATTTATCCAACGGCTATCTCTACATTGTCGGCCGCGCCAAGGACATGATCATCATCAACGGCAAGAACCACTGGCCGCAGGATATCGAGTGGGCGGTCGAGCAGCTGCCCGGTTTCAAGCAGGGCGACATTGCTGCGTTCGCCATCACGACCGCGGGTGGCGAGGAGGCTCCGGCCGTTCTGGTCCATTGCCGCACGTCGGACGCAATCGAACGTGCGAAACTGCGCGACCAGATCCGCGACCGGGTCCGTGCCATCACCGGAATGAACTGCGTCGTCGAGCTGGTGCCGCCGCGGACCCTGCCGCGCACCAGCTCAGGCAAGCTCAGCCGCTCCAAGGCTCGCAAGCTTTATCTGGACGGCGAAATCGTTCCCTACGATATCGCGGCCTGATCCCCCCGATTACATCGGCCTGAAAAGAAAAAGAGGTGGCCGTTGCAATGCAACGGCCACCCCCTTCATGCCATTCCCGCGATCAGAACTTGACGCGTGCACCGACAGTGAAGCGGCGCCCGATCTTGTCGTAGAACTGCCCGTTGATTGGAGCCGTAAGCACATAATATGAAGTAAGCCGCGGATCCTGATCGAACAGGTTGTTCACCGCCCAGAAGAATTCAAACTCCTTGTCCGCCCCGACATAGAAGCGTCCGAACAGGTTGAAATACCAGGTCGCGGGAACCTGATTATTGTTGATGTACGTCAGGCTCGGATTGGCAGCCTTTTCAGCGGCTTTGTCCGTATAGGCGTTATCCTGAACGCCATGACTGATATACAACGTCTGTAATGTGAGGTTCCAGCGATCGGCACCGATCGTCTGCGACAGATTGCCCTGGAATGTGGGAATAGCGCCCAGATTATAGGGATTGTGCGCCCCCGCATTTTCCGTTGGCGACGTGCTAGGCAGACCCGGATCGAAGATCGAGTGGAGCACATAGGTACCACTGCCCTGCGCGGAGTAATAGCCGCCATCGCCGAGGAAGCTCAAACCGGTCCGATAGTTCAAGGTAACATCGAAACCTTCCTGCGAGAATTCACCGATATTCTGCGAGCCAGATATGATTGACGTCTGGATCACCTCTCCCGGGGATGCCGGGTCGGGACCATAGGTGAACAGGTTGCAGTAATATTGCTGGCCCGCGTTGCAAAGGCCGGCGATCTGCGCTGCCGAAGGATTGCTAATCGCATCCTTGATCTTGATATTATAATAGTCGGCGGAGAAACCAAAGCCGCGCAATCCGCCAGAGCCGTTGAAGGCAACGCCGGCTGTCCAGGTTTCACCGATTTCCGCGCCGACATTGGGGTTGCCCGCGGTCGAGTTCTGGAACGTTTGCGTATTCGTCTTGGCGACCACGCCCGTCGGCGTGCTGAAATTCAGGGTCGTGGGTCCGTTCACGAAATTGCCCGTGCTGTACAATTCATTGATTTGCGGAGCCCGAATGTCACGAGACCGTGAGACACGGAAACGCAGGCCATCGACCGGCTCCAATACACCGCCCAGTTTCCAGGCGGTGAGCCCGCCCGATGAGCTGTAATCCGCGTAACGAACGGCGCCGTTGAGATCGAGCATGCTGAAAACCGGCACGCTCGCTTCGATATAGGCTTCCTTCACGTCGAAATCGCCGGAATAGGAAGGAGCGTTGCCCGCGCCGAGATAGGCATTGACCTCTGACAGCGCATCACTGACCAGCTTTTCCTTTTCCTTGCGATATTCGCCGCCGACAGCGACGGTGACTGGTCCAGCCGGCAATTCAAAGATATCGCCCACCAGGTTGGCTGCCACGGTGAACTGCGAATAATGCACGTCGTTCGTCGGCTCGCCCATCACATAATCCTTGGCGGCCTGAGAAAAGTTATTCTCACCGAACAGGTTCAGCGGAGCGCAACCCGCCGCCGCCGCATCGAAATCCGGACCAGGGATAGTCGCCCGGCATACAATGTTGCCGTTGGCCGTCCCGGTCAGATACTGGCCCTCGTCAACCGCATCGATGGCGTAGCCAAGATTGGCAATGATCGGCTGATTGAACGCGCGCTGCTGATACAGGTTTTCGCCGTAGGTTGTGTGTGCGTCCCAGCGCCAGCGGCCACCGCCGAAATCACCGTTGAAGCCAAGCGTTCCGTGTTTTGCCGTGTTCTTTGTCGTGAAATAGTTGACGCCGAGGTCATAGCCAATACGGCTGATGCGCAGATCCTGCCCAGCCGGCAGAAGCACACGCGCCTGGGCCGGAATGAACGGGTTATCGTTCTTGATCAACAGATTCTGCTGACGCAAGTTCGCGCCGTCAATCTTGCCCTTGCCTTGGGACCAGCCGCCCTCGATGTAGCCTGTGACGTTATCGGCAAAATCATAATAGACGCTGCCATAGAAAGTAAGGCGCTCGACCTGCGGAACCAGGTCGGTATCGCGTATCTGCGAATATCCCTCACCGCCGATCATGTTGCGGCCGTTGATACCGACACCATATTGGAACGGGCGCATTGTCCCGTCGGGGTTGAACGTCATCCCCCGCAACGCTGCGGGATTTGCGCTCTTGTTCTCGATGATCGCGCCGGCACCGAGTTGCTGGCGGACCATGCTTGCCACGATCTGGTTGTATGGAGTACCGTTGGCATCGGTGAGACGACCGCCGGTATTGGGAACGATCAGTTGCTCCTTGCGGCCCCATGCGCGATCATACACGCTATCGACACCATCGCTCTTCGAAAATTCGCCGCTGACAACGATATGTCCGCGATTATCAGCAAAACTGGTACCCGCGACAGCGCCGATACGGAAGCGATGATCGTCTCCCTTGTCGGTTATGCCGAACTGTGCCCGTGCGTCGATCCCCTCATACTTCGTCTTCATGATGAGGTTGACGACCCCGGACACAGCGTCCGAACCATATAGCGCCGAGGCGCCGCCGGTCACAACGTCGACCCGTTCGACCATCATCGTGGGCATCAGATTGAGGTCAACGACAGTCGGCACGGAACGGTTCGATGCGGGCGCGAAAGGCACCTTGCGCGCGCCGTTGACCAGTACCAGCGTGCGCTGACCGCCAAGAGCGCGCAGGTCAGCCGTTGCCTGCCCTGGGCTGGCAAGGTTGGTCGCGTTGGCGTTGGGCGAGCGCGTCGCCTTGAACGCGGGGTTCTGGTTCAGAACCTCCATGATCGTTTCTGATGCCTGCCGGTCGATGACCTCCGCGCTGACGATCTGCGTTGGCGTCGGCGCATCCAGACCGGATTGCGCGGTACGTGAAGCCGTAACGATAATCTCGTTAGAAGCGAGAAACTGGGAATCCCGCTGCGGCTGAGTTTCAGCCTGGCCAGCTTCCTGCGCGAAGGCCGGGCCTGCCAGCAGCATCGATGTTCCGATCGCGGTCCCGACAAGAAAACGATCGAAAGACGCAGATCGGCTTGTGAAATTGATCATTATTACCCTCCCCTGTTGAATTAATTTTTTCCCTGATGCCACATTTTTGAATGGCATTCAACATAGCCGAGAGTCATTTCACAATATTTAATGACAAAATTGCAACCAATTTCCCAAATTTTCCTATATATTTATTTTATACTTTTCCTTCAAAGTAGATATTATATTTTAACTATCAGTCTAACGAACAAATATATTACTATGATATATTATTATGTAATTATTGATAGATTTTGTTTTCAACAATCATGTCTTTGAAAAAGAGAGTTTCAACTCGAAAGTGCCCGCCAAATGGTCTTTTCTCTGATGAATGGGGTTTTAAAGGACAACCCCTACAACAGGTGGTGCCATCCAAGTGTCTTTCTAAACCGGCTGCGACCAAAAACTGCAATAAGTTCTTGTTCTGATCGGCCAACGGAAATAGCTGGAAGGGCTCTTTAGTAGAGCCTGCAGTTCACGCGGAAGGGGACCAAGTGAAGGCGCCTCCGGCCGGGCAGCCACCCGTCGGGAACAAAATGCGAGCGAACCGCCGCTCAGGCGGGACACAGAGCGATGCGGCTCTGTCAGTCGCCAAACGCATTTACTTGGAAAATACGGGGTAGATTACTTGCGGAAGAGTTCGGCCAGCTCGCGCGGCTGGATAGCCGCCGGACTGCTCTCGACCTGAGGCGCAGTAGCTTTGGTTTCGATGATCCGGCCGTCGAAACGTGTCCAGCCCCCTGCATTCAATCGCTCGAGCGGCTGATAACGAACCTTGTATCGCATACGTTGCGACCCCTCGACCCAATAGCCCAGATAGACATAGGGAAGGCCCGATTTACGCGCACGCATGATGTGATCGAGAATGATGTAATTGCCCATGCCGGGCCGAATCTCGCCGTCCGGTTCGAAGAAACTGTAGATCATCGACAGGCCGTCGCCCTGCCGATCCGTCAGGCAGGCGCCCACCAGACGCCCCTGCGAACCATCCAACGTCGGCTCACGATATTCGATCACATGGCTCTCGACCGGCGAATGCTCGACCATGTCGGCATAATCGAGTTCATCCATCTCCGTCATGCCGCCGCCAGGATGGCGCGCATGCAGATAACGCTGGAGAAGAGCGAACTGCTCTTCGGTGGACCAAGGCCTGCAGACGCTCACGACAAGGTCGCTGTTGCGCCGAAGCAACTTGCGCTGCGTGGCATTGGGCTTGAATTCGCTCGCCACGACACGAACTGATACGCAGGCGGAACAGTCCGAGCAGCTCGGTCGGTAGGCCACATTCTGGCTCCGCCGGAAACCGATACGCCCAAGCGCATCATTGAGTTCACCCGCATTTGCGCCGGAAAGCTCGGTAAAGACCTTGCGTTCGCTCTTGCCCGGAAGATAGGGGCAAGGGTTCGGGCTCGTCACGAAAAACCGGGGAAATCGAAACGGCGCAGTCAAGTCCCTAAACCCTCTTGATCAAGCTCTCGGCACCACAGAATCCGTGGCGCGACCACACTATGCCCAGCATCAATCCCCATTAAAAGGGGATTTACCACAAAAAGATTTACGGAGTGTTTTCCGTGGGTTCCGCGAGGCTCGACGCCACTTCTATGCGCGCGAGCCACGCGGCCCCTTGCGCGTACCGGAAATCGTCAGCCGGTCGAACGAATAGCCCGCGTCGGCAAGCGCCTGTTCCAGCGCCATCGCCGAACCGGGGTCCTTGATTTCATATTCTATCTCGGTGCTCGTGCTCTTGGCGGATGGAACGCCGAAGATGCGCTGGTGCGCCACCTCGATGATATTGGCGTCGAAGCGGCTGAAGATGCCGGCGACTTCCATCAGCGCGCCAGCCTTGTCCGATAATACGATGGACAAGCGCCCGATCTTGCCGGACCGGGCAAGGTTGCGCATGATGACATTGGCAAGAAAACGTGGGTCGATGTTGCCGCCCGAGAGAATGATCCCGATCTTGTGGCCACGGAACTCATGCCGGAAATTGCCGTCCCTCGTCGGCAGCAGCGTCGCGAGCGCGGCGGCGCCCGCCCCCTCAACCAGCGTCTTCTCGACATCGAGCAGCAGCGAGATCGCCGATTCGATGATCGATTCGTTGACGATCCGCATGTCATCGACCATTTCCAGCACGAACCGGGAACTGAGCGTGCCCGGTTGTTTGACGGCAATGCCCTCGGCCACCGTGTCGCCGCCGCCTTCGATATGCTTGCCGCTTTTGAGGCAATAGAGCGCAGGATAGCGGTTCGACTGGACACCCACGATCTTGATCGCCGGGTTGATGGCCTTTGCCGCGACCGAACAGCCCGAAATAAGCCCGCCACCACCGACCGGCACCACCAGCATATCGATGTCAGGGATGTCCTCGAGCATTTCGAGCGCGACCGTCCCCTGCCCCGCCATCACGGCCGGATCGTCGAACGGGTGAATGAAGGTGAGCCCCCGTTCCTGCTCCAGCATCCGGCTATGCGCATAGGCTTCGTCGAATGTTTCGCCATGAAGCACGACGGTCGCGCCATGGCCTTCGGTCTGGCTGACCTTCACGGTCGGCGTCGATGTCGGCATCACGATCGTGACCGGCACGCCCAGGCGCGCGCCATGATAGGCGAGGCCTTGCGCATGGTTGCCCGCAGACGCCGCGATGACACCGCGGCGGCGCGCCTCATCATCCAGCAGAAGCAGGCGGTTGAGAGCGCCACGCTCCTTGTAGGCAGCAGTGAACTGCAGATTCTCGAACTTCAGATAGATTTCCGCACCGACAATGGCCGAGAGGGTCTTGCTGTGCAGTGTTGGCGTGCGCACGATCGAATCGCGAATCCGGGCATGCGCCGCTCGCACGTCGTCGATCGTCACCGGCATCGTGTCCGGCGCATCGGCTTCGCGAAGGCTGCTGCCCTGTTCCATCTGCTCGACCACCCACTATTCTTCTTTCCGGCGCAAAGACGCCCTATGCGCTTGGGGGAAGAATGTCTATGCATCGGCCATGGCAAAAATAGCGTTTATCGGCCTGGGTGTGATGGGAGGCCCGATGGCGGGACATCTTTCCCGCGCCGGTCACAAGCTCATCGTGTTCAACCGTACAATGGCCAAGGCCAAGGAATGGGTGGAGAGATATGGTGGCGAGGCAGCCGCAACGCCCGCCCAGGCAGCACAGGATGCTGAAATCGTCATCACCTGCGTCGGCAATGACGACGATCTCTCGGCGGTGACACTCGGCAGGGACGGCGCCTTTCGCACCATGCAGCCCGGCAGCCTGTTCATCGACCATACCACGGTTTCGGCGCGTATCGCCCGGCAGCTTTTCGTCGAAGGGGAAAGCCGTGGCATCCACAGCGTCGATGCACCGGTTTCCGGCGGTCAATCGGGTGCGGAAAACGGGACGCTCGCCGCGATGTGCGGCGGTACCGAGCCCGCCTTCGCCGCGGCCAGCATCTTGATGAAGAGCTATGCGACGCGGGTCGTGCATATCGGACCGGCAGGCGCGGGCCAGACGACGAAGATGGTCAACCAGATCTGCATTGCGGGCGTGCTTCAGGGGCTGTCGGAGGCCTTGCGCTTCGCACAGGCCGCCGATCTCGATCTGGACAAGGTCTTCGAGGCGATCTCAGGCGGCGCGGCGCAAAGCTGGCAGATGACCAACCGCTGGGGGACGATGGCGAAAGATGAGTTCGATTTCGGTTTCGCTGTCGACTGGATGCGCAAGGACCTGGGCCTGACGTTAGAGGAGGCGCGGGCCAATGGGGCGACGCTGCCCGTTACGGCACTGGTCGATCAATTCTATGCCGAGGTGCAAGCGATGGGGGGATCGCGGCAGGACACCAGTTCACTGGTGCGCAGGCTCGCGCACAAGTGATCCCTCTCATCCATGCTCGACGCGGTGTACTCGCCATGCTGGGCTGCGTCTTGCTCATGGGCGCAACGCCCGCCACAGCCCGCAAAAAACAACCGGACCTTCCTCCTCCAACCACAGGCCTCGTCGACAATATTAACGGGATAGCGGTGAACGCGTTCGGATCGATGATCCGGTTCGACGGCCTGCTGATCGACAAGGAGGGGCGCGTCGAGCGCCGGCTCGCGCAAGGAGAGAAACGGCCCGAACGCCTCGCCTGGCGCTTGGATGGGCAGGGGAAAACGCTGATCCCATCGTTCGTCGAGGGGCATGCGAATGTCATCGGCACCGGACTTGCCCTGATGGCGCTGGACCTATCGGAAGCAACATCGTTGCTAGAAGCAAAGACGAAGATTGCCGCCTATATCCATGAGAATCCAGGACGAAAATGGATCTTCGGGCAAGGATGGAACACGGCTTCATGGCCCCCTTCCGACGCGGAACCGACGGTTGCCGATCTCGATCGCATCGTTGCCGACACGCCCGTCTGGCTGGTCAGCGCCGACGGCAGGCGGGGCTGGGCCAATAGCGCCGCATTGCGGCTGGCGGGGCTTTCCCGGATCAGCGGTACCTTGTCGGGCGAGGCCAAAGCGGCGATGGAGAAGATCGTTCCCACTCCCGCTCCCAAGGACCGGGACATCGCGCTCGACAAGGCGCAGCGCCATTTCCTCTCTCTCGGAATCTCCACCGTGGCCGACATCGGCACGACGATCGACGACTGGCAGGCATTTCGCCGTGCGGGCGACCGGGGTGCGCTCCGGCTGCGCATCGTCGGTTATGCCGATGGCATCGACGAGATGGTGACCATAGCGGGACCCGCGCCCTCACCCTGGCTCTATGACATGCATCTGCGCCTTGTCGGAGTGAATTTCTCGGTCAAAGGCGCGACGGCGGCGGCCGATGGCACACGATTGCGCAACCGGATGAGCCGCGCGGCCATGGATGGCTTTCAGCTATCGCTCTCCCCCGATGATGAAGCGGCCGTCCATGAAACCCAGGCGGCCTTTGCCGAGCTGTCGCAGACCTATGAGGGCGACCGCCGCTGGCGCACGGAGGATATGGCACGGTCGAGCGAAGCGCCCTTCGCCCGGCTGGCGCGCCTTTCGTCCCAATCCGGCGGATTCACCGCTGCGCTGGCTGCCATGACGGGCGGAAGCGCGCATCTGCTCTTCGCCGACAAGGTGACCGGAAATCTGGAACCGGGACAGAGTGCCGACTTCCTGATCATCGATCGCGATCTTTCGGCTGCGACACCTGACGCAATAGCCGGAACGCGGATCGCCGAACACTGGATCGGCGGAAAACGCATCTGGAAATCCGGCGAAGATCAGTAAGGCGTGATCAACCGCCCGCAGTTCCGCTCCGCCATATGGTCACGCAGCGCTGCGATGCGCCTGTCGCCCCAGGGCACGACGCCGACACCAAGCGGAGCAAAGGCCGAATAGTCGAATATCGCGACGTCATAACGATCGCACAGCCTGTCGATCCGCGCCTTGTCCAGCCTGCCGATATGCATGACGACCGGCTGGCCGGGAAGCGCGCCATGGCGGCCGCGCACAACATCGGTCACATAGCGCCCGCCACGCGGATCGAGCAGCACGACGTCCGCACCGCTTTGCATGACGCGCCGGTGGCTGGCGGCATAGGGCGCGACATAGTCATGCGCGCGCGCAGCCAGAAAACTTCCGGTGAGGAGCGCGACGAGCAGCGATAGCCAGATCACGCGCGGCTCCGGACGCCTGAGGCTCGCCCAGCCGAAACCAGCGAGCAGCGCGAAGCTGCCGATGAAGCCATGCAGATAGCGATAGCCCCAGCCATAGCCCTGATCGATCGCGAGCGCCGCCATGCCCAGCGCACCGAGACCAAGCGGCAACGCCACAGTCTCACCGCGCAACGCCGCCCGCCAGTCCATGCGCCACAGGCCGATCAGCGCCAAGGGCACCACCAGCAGATTGTTCCAGGCAAGGAAGCGCGAGAGGTGAAGCAGCGGATGCCATTTGTCGAGCCGGTCAACCAAGCTGCCGAGCTTGTCGCCCACACCCGCCGAAGGGCGGACATCGGCGGCCGGGCCGAACTGGTCGATCATCAGCGCGGGCCAAAGCTTCGCCCATATGATCACCGCGAGCGCCAGTGCCGCCCCGTGGAACAGTAATGCCCCCCACCGCCGCCCGAGCGCGAACCACAGCAGGAACGGCGTCAGGAAAACCAGCGGATAATGCCACTGGTGGAGCCCTGCGAGCGCCAGTGTGACCAGCCCGGCCGCTGCGTGACCCAGCCGGCCGTCGCGCAACACCAGTGCCAGCCACAGCATGTTGAGCGCGAAATGCCCGGTCATCGCATAGGGGGTCATGCCGGTCACGAGCAATTGCACCGAACTGAGCGCCATCAGCATTGTCACGGCTTTGGCATCGGCGCGATCCGGGAACAGGCGCAGCGCCGACCTCCACAGCGCCACCAGCCCGATTACGAGAAAGGCCGGACCGGCAAGATTGGCATCTCCAACCATGCCCCACAGCGCGCGAAAGGCGGCATTGAGCGGCAGATAGGCGGCCATCCAGTAATGGTTCGCGCCAAAGGGCGAGAAGAATTCGGGCATGATCGCCCGGCGATAGTCTATCCATTCGGCGGGGATCGGTTGCGCCAGCCAGCCGTGACGCATTGCCATTGCGGCGAATTCCGCCACCTCCTCATCACGGGAAAGCGCATAGTCGCCGAACAGCCAGTAACGCCCGGACCATGCCAACAGCGCGAAAAACAGGATGAGGATGGCGATGACGCGCGGCGCCTTTATCCACTCAAGGGTGCCATTTGGCGCCAGCCGCAAGGCTATCCCGCCCAGCGCCAGCGATCCACATCCCAACAGCAGCGCCGGCGCGTCCTGCGTCTTGAATAGATGATGAGCGAGCGTCCGGCCGGCCATAAGGTCGACCTCGACCACCCAGCTTATGCAAAGCCAGATCGCGATCAGCATCGCGCTCACCAGCATCAGCCAGGAGAGGCGCGCAGCCTTCATGCGCTGACAGCTCCCTCACCCGCCAGATCGCTGCGGATAAAAATACCGTCCATCTCCACCAGCAGCGGGAAATGACCCTTGTTGTTGGCGAACATGGCATTGGCCGACAAGCCCCGCTTACCGAGATATTCAATCATGTCGCGCCATTCGCTCGCCCCGGCATATAGCGGGCGCACCGCAAGCTCGGTCTGTGCGCCCAGCATGTCGGACAGCCGATCACCCGCGCCATCGCACACCGCGCGATCATGCCCCTGCGTATCCATCTTGAGGAACGGCCGTGACAGGCCGTACGGCCCGAGCAACTCGTCCAACATGCCGTCGAGCCTGCGACACTGTATATTGACCGTGCGCACCACCCGGTTGCGGTCGATGAATATTGGATCGAGCGCATCGGACGGCGGCGCGATCGAACTGAATTGGTCAGCGGCCATGATGTTGAAAGGTACCGTGCCATCGAAATCCGATAGCGCGATGTTGAACACATGCCAGCGCGAGTCCCTAGCGGCGCTGCGCTGTAACCGCGCAAAAACCTCGGGGTTGGGCTCGAACGAGAAGATATGACCGCGAAAACCGGCATCGTGCCGCGCCATCAGCGCATATTGGCCAGCATTGGCACCAACGTCGATCAGCGCATCGATCTCGAATGCCTCGAAAAAGCGGCTCAGCGCAAGAATTTCGGGATATTGGTGAACACGTCCAGACAGCGCCAGCCGCGTCGCCAGCCAGCGTCGTGACAGTTCCCGCGCGATCCGACTACGGCTCATTCCGCCCCGCCCCTCCTTATCGCTTCTTCGTAGACAGCCAGCGTTGTTCCCGCCGCCTCGTCCCATGTGCCCAACTCTGCGTGCATCGCCAGAGCCCCATTACCAAGCGCGCGCCGCCTGCCCTCGTCAGCCAGCAGTCGCTCCAGCATATTCCCCAGCGCCTCACTATCGCCCGGATCGACGAGCGCGACGCCCCGTTCGTCCAGTCCGGCGAACATGCCCACCCGGCTGGCGACCACTGCCTTGCCATAATGCAGGGCGGAGAGAAACGCCCCGCTGCTATCGATATCGCGATAGGGAAAGACCAGAATGTCGGCCTTGCGCAGATGCGCATCCAGTCGCGGCTCCGTAAGGAAGCCGAGATCGGTCAGCAACCTGTCGGCAAAACCTTCTTTGCGGACCCGGTCCAGCAACGGCGCCACATCCATGAAGGGCTTGCCCGCCACAGCCAACTCAAAGTCAACACCGCTCAGCCAAAGCGCGAGGCATGCTTCGATCAGCAGGTCGAAGCCCTTGTAAAGGCGGATCGTGCCGAAAAAGAGGACCCGTGGCCGCAGCGGCGCGGACACTGAGGCGAGATCCTCCACACCCGCCTGCGCCAGCGCCATCGGCGGATGCGGCACCACATGCAACCGATCGGAGCCGACCCCTTGCGCCAGCAACGCCGCACGAGTCGTTTCGCCATGGACGATCAATGCGTCAAAACGATCGAGCAAGGCGCGATAGCCCCTGCCCTGCGACCCGCCATCGCCATGAAAGGCCGATGCATTGTGGACCGTATGCACCAGCGCCGGACGACCGGGCACGGCGAGGAGGCGCCTCAGCATCGTCGCATCGGCCGCGGGAAAGGGCAGCCACTGGAGATGAACGACATCGCTGGCCGTCAGTGCGGAGAGATCGCCGAATAACGCGGACGCGAGATAATCGCCTGCCTTGAGCGCGCGAAATGGCGCACCCTCGCCGACAGAACCGCGCAAATGCTCCGAAAGGCGAAAAAATCGTCGCTCATAGCGATAATTCGCAGGGGCGATGGCGTCCGTCCCGCGCATCGGCCGGGCGTGCAACGTCACAGTGTTGGCCGCCCGCCCTATCGCATCGCACAAGGCGTCATCATATCGCCCGGTAAAGAGCGATGGATCGAGCATCGATATTTTCACACCGTCCGCCCTCGGAGCCGCGCCATCGAACGGCCATGGGCCAGCGCCGTCACGATGAAAACAACGGCATAGAGCGGCATGAACACATATCGATCCGCCCCCTCCGCAAGCAGAGCCGCTATTGCGGGAGCAAGCAACGACCCGGCAAGAAAAGGCAGCGAAAGCTTCAGCATGTGCATGAAGCGACCGAGCGCTCCCTGCACATAGACCGACGCGCAGACGATCGCGAGCGCGAGCTGTAACACACAAAGCTGCAACAATTCCCGCTGCCAGATATCGGTGGTGCCGTGATAGAGCATCAGGAACAACCGTTCTCCCACCGCAATGAGCAACAGGTCGGCGCACAACGCCACGCCGATCGCTACGGAAACCGCGCGGCCCAGGGCCGCGCCGAACTTGGCACCCCCGCCACCGAACCATAGACGGGTCAGGTGGGGTAGCGCGCCCTCGATCGTTGCGCGAATAGCGGTCGCGACGGCGCGCATCATCTTGAACGCAAAATCGAAGACCAGCAGCAGCGCGGGATCATGGGAAATCGCGCTGATGACGAAGTAAGGGCCGTTATAGGCCGTGATCTCGCTCAGCGTCAGGGCGGCCGACGCACCGATATCGTGCATATAGTTGCGTCTGATATGACCGCCGCCCACCCGTATCGCCAGCCAGTGTCGAAGGCGCATGCCAGCCCATCGATGGATCAGCGCCATGCCAACGACAGCGCCGACGAGATTGAGAATAAGCTGTATCGTTACCGATGTAAGCAGGGGCAGTCCGGCAAGCACAGCCAGCAGCACGCCCAGCGTCAGCATGCGCCGGGCTATGTCGAGTACTTCCCACAACAGGTTATGGTCGAGCGCCGCCAGCGCCCGCTTTGCCAGTAAAAGCAGAACGTTGAGCGCCGAAGCGAGAAAGAATATCAGGAAAATACCGGGAAGCCCGGTAGGAATCCATCCAAGCGCAATGAGCAGGGCGACGACCGCTCCCGCAGCGACGATCAGCACGGCTAGGAAATGTACGAGCACGCCGATTTCTTCAGGCCGGAAGTCGTCGTCGCGGTCTTCCTTGCCCGACCGCATCGCGAGCCAATGGCGCCTCAGCCGCGCATAGATGATCGTCGTGAACCCGAACTCAGCGGAGATGGTGAAGTTGTTGAACGCGACGAGCAGGAGGAAAGCGCGAAACTCGCCGGCCGGAAGCGCCCGCACGAACACATAAGTGACTGCGAAACCCCACAGCATGGAGAGCGCGACATTGGCAAGCTTGGTCGCCGTCAGGACCGAAGCCGACCTCTCTCCCGCCGCAAGCAGACGCCTCACGCAGACTCCTGCGATCGGTTGGCGGGCTTGCGCGCCCGGAATATCACATCATCGAGCGCCATACGCGCGATGTCGGCGGCCTCACATTGGCTTGCGCGAAGCAGATCGACCTCAAAACCGGCGGAACAGATGCGGTCGGCGAAATCCTCGCCATATTGGCGCGCATGGTCCCATTGACCGAAGCGCCGTTCACGTTCCGATGTGCTCATATCCGGCGCGCCGTCCTCGCTTGGCCGGTTCCACAGCGGAACGACAAGCCATGCCTCACCGCCGGGCTTCAGCGCCGCGAAGACATTGCGCAACACATGCGCATCATCGGGAACATGTTCCATCACATGGCTGGCGTAGAACAGGTCGAACCGCTCCTCCGCGCCGATATCCATCAGGTCGACCCGGCGGACATTCTCGACCGCGTAGCGCGAGGGGTCGAGGTCGGCCGGAACATAATCGGCCGCAGCCGCGCTAAACCGCGCGACAAGGCTCGCCTCGTTTGGCGCCATATGAAGGATCGCGCCACCTTCCGGAAGCTTCAGGACGCCCTGACCGACCAGATGGTTGACGAGCCTCTCACGTGGCGAGGCAAGGCAGGCCGGGCAACCCCATTCGGTCGCCGCGCCATAACGAAAGAAACCGACCACGTCGGCGCCGCAGGCCGGGCAATGACGGTCAGCGCGCGCGCCCAGACCGGCCCTGAGAGCCAGCAGCCCGCGCGACACATGTTTTCCTGCCGCCTTTATCGCCCGCTGCGCGGTAATCATTTTCGGCTTCTTCTCCCGGACCGGACCCGCGATCTGCTATGACGTGCGGCGATGCAATATCAATAGGCTTTGTCGTGGATCAGCACGCGCAGCGTCGCGAACAGGATATGGATATCGCGCCAGACGGACCAGCCCGTGACATATTCCAGATCGGACTGGAGCCGGAGGATGAGGTCCTCGTGAGCATCGGTGGACCCACGGTGACCGCGTATCTGGGCGAGGCCAGTAATGCCCGGCTTGATGCAGTGCCGCGCCCAGTAGCGCTGGTCCACTTCCCAATAGAGCGCATCGGCCGCCTTCGCCCCGGCGGCATGGGGACGCGGACCGACGATACTCATGTCGCCTTTCAACACATTGAAAAGCTGTGGCAGTTCATCGAGACTCGTCCGCCGGATGAAGGCGCCGACAGTCGTCATGCGCGGATCGTCGCGCTCTGTCAGCTTGTCCGCGCGGATATCGGACACCTCGGCGCGCATTGACCGGAATTTGTAGATCTCGAAAGGTCGCGCGTCCCGGCCCAGACGCGCCTGCCGGAACAGGATCGGACCCGGACTGGTCAGTTTTACCGCAAGCGCCGTTGCCAGAAGGAAGGGCGAAAGCAGCACGATCGCGGCTGCCGATACCACGATATCGAAGAGCCGCTTGATGATCCGTTCCCTGAAATCGAGCGGCCCGCCTGCAACGATGAGCGTCGGCTGATGCTGAAAGGTGCCGCCGCGTGCCGGGGCAAAGCGCGCCATTTCCGGCACCACTATCTCGCCCCGTGCAGAGAGCGACTTCAGCGCGGCACTCCAGTCGCCAATCCGGTCGCTGGCACAGGCGACAACGACATGCTCGGCGCCACCGACCGCATCGGCCAGCCGCGCCGCCATGGCCGCGTCATGCTGGGCTGGATCAATGGCGAGCGCACGCGCATCGAGCACGGTCATGTGCGGTGGCAACGCTGGCGCATCCACGCCATCGACGATGAAAATCTCCATGCGCGGTACAGCGCCCAATATGCGCCGCGCGAGCGATACGATGACCAGGCGGCAGCAGATCAGCCCCCCCGCCGTGATGACACCGCCAACGAGGAAAGTCAGGCGCGACACCTGATCGGACGTCTTGGCAAGGTAGAGCAGCAACAATGTGAGCAGCGCTGCCTGCACGAAGGCGAACAGCGCATGGGCAGCCCCGGCCCGGACGCGGCCGAGCATCCGGATGCCATAAGCGCCGCCATTGATCGCCAGCAGGATATAGATCGGCGCGAGCATCGCGAAGATGGCAATCCCGTGCGGCTTTCCGGGTTCGCCCAAGAGCGAGCCGAGCACGAGCCAGTTCGCAAGCAGAAAGCTCGCCAGCATCGTCCACAGATCGAGCACCATTCCCAGCAGGTAAAGGCGCAGTCGCGCATTTTCCTTGCTGGCCGGGGCGGATCGGCCGCGCTGATGTGGAACGGCACCGTTCATGGGCGAGCTGTGCCGGCCAGAGGTTGTTGGGTGCAAGGCTGCGTTCCATTCATCATTCGGGCGGCGGTAATTCAGGCAAATGCGACAGGCGCCCTTTACACGAGGATGGGGCCGTATCAAAGGGCGTGAACCATGTCTTCCAAGCCCAACACCCTTCGTCGCTGGTTGGCACTGCCCTGGTGGGCGCTGGAACTGGCGACCGGAGCAAAATCCTTTCGTGACAATCCTTTGATTGGTTCGAAATACCTCAATGCGAGGGGACTTCACGGGGCGAGAATACGCGTTGCGCACTTCCTGGCGTCATGGCGCCGTGAGCGGCTCGCGAAACGACTGAATGCCGCGGACTGCGCGGAATTTGCGCAACAGGGATTCATATTGAAGAGAGATTATCTTCCGGCGGATGATTTCGAGGCATTGCGCGATGCCGTTCTGGCGCGGGTTTCCCCCGCCCGCGAAATGGTTCAGGGCGATGCGATAACCCGCCGTATCGCAATCGACGCAGCCATGCTGCGCGACATACCAGCGTTGCGCAAGCTGATACGTGCGCCGCGCTGGCGCGCATTGATGCGCTACGTCGCGAGCTTCGATGTCGAGCCGCTCTATTATGTTCAGACGATATTGTCGCACCAGGCGGATGCGCCGCCTGACCCTCAGCTCGAACTGCATGCGGACACCTTTCACCCTACGATGAAGGCATGGTATTTCCTGACCGACGTTGCGGACGACGACGGCCCCCTTACCTATGTTCCGGGTTCGCATAGGCTGACGCCGGAGCGCGTGGCGTGGGAACAGCGCAAGGCGCTTAGCGCTCCGGACGATGTAGACTTCCTCTCGGCGCGTGGGTCGATGCGGCTTCTGCCGGAGGAACTTCCCGCGCTCGGTCTCTCCCCTCCGGTCCGGTTCGCTGTCCCCGCCAACACGCTGGTCGTCGCCGACACTTGCGGTTTTCACGCGCGTGGAGGTTCGACCCGCCCTTCTGTCCGCATCGAGATATGGGCGTACAGCCGCCGCAATCCGTTCTTTCCGTGGATCGGCCTCGACCCGTTCAGTCTGCCGGGCGTCGCCGAGCGACGTATCGGGGCGATATGGGCGATCCGTGACCGAATGAAGCGCCTCATCGGTCAACCGTGGCGTTATGTCGGCAGAATAACGGCAAATACCAACGACATATCGAAAAATTAATGTTTATGTCGTGAATTTGTCCCACTTTAGTTTAACGGCTTGGACTCTCTATTACGTGCAAACATAGAATATTGAGAATCCGGCAAATAAAGGGGGCGGCATTTTGCCACGGACAAAGCATCATCTTTCCTTTGCTCCGTTTCTTCGCATTCCTCCATTTCCGGGTGTGCGCGCCGGGCTGACCTTGTGCTCGGCTGGCCCCTCGCCGCTGTCGTCATCAGGAAAAACCGCTGGGGAAGTAATCGCCTTAATGCGCGCGGCGCGTGTCGGCAGCGATTATTGGGCAACGCAGTCCGTCCCTCCGAAGCCGAACTCAACGATCCTCCGGCCCGCAACCAAGGATCAGGTCCGGGAAATGACTCGCACCGCGGGAAAGGAAGACGGCAAGACGCCGCTTCTGTGGCTGGCGGATACCGGCCTAGCGAGCAATGCCGGCACCATACCCGCCATTATCGGGACCAGCGACCCTTGGTGCATGCTGGACGGCGCGGCCGAACTCTGGGCCGATGGCGATGACGAGACGCTGCTTGTTGCCGCATTGCTCGGCGTTCCTATCCGCGTCTTCGGCAACGGCGGACGATTTTCCGCGCTCGCCGACGGGGGAGACGCGCTGAACGATGTGGTCGAGCGAGAGATGATCGATGGCGTGGTCTGGCATGATCCCTATCGTGACGAGCCAACCGATATCGCGACGATAATCGGCTATTGTGCCGCCTGGCGGCAGCTTATCGATGCAAACCGGCCGGTCGCGGTCGCCTTCGGCTTCGGCCAATGGAAGCGGGGCACCGTCGACGCATTGCTCTGGAACGGCGGCAGCGATAGCACTTCGTTCCTCTCTACCCATGCCGAAAAACTGGCCGCCGTGCCGGAAAAGGCTGCCATTGCGCTCTGGAAGGCACGCGTTCCCGCCGAATTTCTGGCCCTTTCAGAACAGCGCGCGGGTCCGGTATATGAGGTGGAGGATGGCTTCATCCGGTCGGTCGGCCTCGGAGCCGACTGCGTGCCCCCGCTCTCCATCGTCGTCGATCCGGTCGGCGTGCATTATGATCCCGCCCGGCCCAGCGCGCTCGAAAACATGCTGGCAACGGGCGACTTTTCACCCGAGATGCTCGCCCGCGCGCAACAATTGCGCAGACTGATCGTCGAGAGCGGGATCAGCAAATATGAGTTGGGGGGCGAGAGTGTGCCCCGGCCCGGCGGCGGGCGGCGGCACATACTGGTCCCCGGTCAGGTCGAGGACGACCGTTCCGTCATTGCGGGAGGCGGCGATCTCCGCGGCAATCTCGATCTGCTGACCCGCGTGCGGGCGGCCGAACCCGGTGCCTATATTCTCTACAAGCCGCACCCGGATATCCTCTCCGGGCATCGCAAAGGTCATGTACTGGAAGCCGAAGTGCTGCAGTATGCCGATGAGATCGTGACCGATCAGCCGATATCAGCCCTGCTCGACATGGTCGATGGTGTCCACGTGATCACCTCGCTCGCGGGTTTCGAGGCCCTGTTGCGCGGCAAGGATGTAACGACGCATGGTGTGCCTTTCTATGCCGGCTGGGGCCTGACGCATGATCTGGGTGACGTGCCCGCGAGGCGCCGACGCAAATGCACACTCGATGAACTCGTTGCCGCGACGCTACTGCTCTATCCGCGCTATCTCGACCCGGTTTCGGGCCTTCCATGCCCGCCCGAATTGCTTATCGAGCGGCTCAAGGCCGGCATGCGCCGGGAAAATCGCGCCGTCGTTATGCTGCGCCGCACACAAGGCAATTTACGGCGCGTTATTTCAAGGCTAGGGTTTGCCGCATGAAGCCGTTCGCGCCGTTGAGCCGCAGATTTCTTTTCCTGCAAGGTCCACCAGGCCCGTTTTTCCGGCTGTTGGGTGAGCAGTTGCGGCAACGCGGTCACAGCGTATACCGCATCAATCTGAATGGGGGCGATCGCGCCGACTGGCCCGGCGAGGCGACGGATTACCGTGGCGGCCAGTCTGGATGGCCTCGCTTCATCGACCGGTATCTCCGCGACAACCGGATTACCGACATATTGCTGTTCGGCGATTGCCGGCCGCTCCACCAGGCAGCACATGGCATGGCGAAGCTGCGCGGGGTCAGTATTCACGTGTTCGAGGAAGGCTATATCCGGCCGCACTGGATCACGATGGAGCCAGACGGCGTCAACGGACATTCGCGGCTTTCGCGCGACCCGAAATGGTTCGTGGAACAGGCGAAATGCCTGCCACCTCTGCCGCCCGCCATTCCGATCACAGCCAGTTTCGGCCGACGCGCCGCGGATGCGCTGCGCTATTACACGGCTGTGGTCGTGAATCGCTGGCGGTTTCCGCTCTATCGGTCGCACCGGCCGGGTTCCGTAATCGTCGAGGGGCTGGGCTGGCTCACAAAATTCGCACGCGAACGCCTGAACGCCGCAAGCATGGCGGAAACGATCAAGCGGATCGACAAAACGCCCTATTTCCTGTTTCCGCTACAACTCAGTTCCGATTATCAGATCCGGGCCCATTCGCCCTTCAACAGCATGCGCGACGCCGCCATTTATGTAATGGAGAGCTTTGCCCTTCATGCTCCAGCGATGACCAGTTTGGTTGTGAAGGAACATCCGCTGGACTGCAGCTTCCTGAGCTGGCGCAGTTTCGTGGACCGGCATGCCCGTCGGCTGGGCATCAGCGACAGGATCATCCATGTCGCAGGTGGCGACCTGATCAAAATGGCGGGCGAAAGCCTGGGCATGGTCACGGTCAACAGTACGAGCGGAACATTGGGACTGGAAGCCGGAACTCCTGTGTTCGTTCTCGGCAACGCGATCTACAATATTCCGGGGATCACCCATCAGGGGAGGCTGGACGCATTCTGGCTGGCGCCCACGCCACCCGAAAAGGCCATATATGACGCGTTCCGCCGCGTGCTTCACGCCCGCTGCCTGATCCCCGGCGGTATCGCAAGCCAGTCGGCGATAGAGATCCTTATCAAATCCGCCATAGCCCGCCTGCTCGACGACAAGGCCCATATCCCTTTCCACCCGGATATGGACCGGGTGATCGCTGATCAGGCCGCGGCCGAAGTTGCCGCGGTGACGATCTCTTCCACGGGCGCCTGACGGATCAGATAATCGAAGGCCGAAAGTGCGGCGGTCGCGCCATCGCCCATGGCGACCACGATCTGCTTGTAAGGCGCCGTCGTCGCATCGCCGGCCGCGAATACGCCGGGAATCGACGTAGCCCCCCGCGCATCGACCTCGATCTCGCCACGCGGTGTCAGCGCAATATCGCCATTCAGCCATTCGGTATTCGGAACGAGGCCGATCTGCACGAAGATGCCCTCCAGCTCAACATGATGAACCTGCTCGGTATTCCGGTCCCTGTAGCTGAGCCCCGTAACCTTCTCGCCATTGCCCAGAACCTGGGTAGTGAGCGCCGAGACGACAATGTCGACATTGGGCATGCTCATCAGCTTCTTCTGCAGCACCGCGTCGGCGCGCAACTCGCTGTCGAACTCGATAAGCGTGACGTGTGCGACAATACCTGCAAGGTCGATCGCTGCCTCCACGCCAGAATTGCCGCCACCGATCACGGCCACCCGCTTGCCCTTGAAAAGGGGGCCGTCGCAGTGGGGGCAATAGGCGACACCGCGATTGCGATAATCGTCCTCGCCCGGTACGCCCATCTGGCGCCACCGCGCGCCGGATGTCAGGATCACCGTCCTGGCCTTCAGGCTGGCGCCGTTTTCCAGCTCGACACCGAGAAGCCCGCCGGAGACCGCGGCGGGAACCAGCTTCGTGGCCTTCTGCAGGTTCATGATGTCGACATCATATTCCTTTACATGGGCCTCCAACGCAGCCGCGAGCTTGGGTCCTTCCGTATAGGTGACGGAAATGAAGTTCTCGATACCCATGGTGTCGAGGACCTGTCCACCGAACCTTTCCGCCGCGATGCCGACACGAATGCCCTTGCGCGCGGCATACACGGCTGCTGCAGCACCCGCCGGACCGCCGCCCACGACCAGCACGTCGAACGGCTCCTTTGCCGCGATCTTTTCGGCCGCCTTGGCGCTGGCACCCGTATCCAGTTTGGTGACAATCTGTTCCAGGTCCATCCGGCCCGAAGCAAACGGCTCGCCATTCAGATAGACGCTGGGTACGGCCATCACCTTGCGGCCGTCGACCTCATCCTTGAACAGTGCGCCGTCAATGGCGACGTGATGAACGCGCGGATTGAGCACGGCCATCAGATTAAGCGCCTGCACCACGTCCGGACAGTTCTGACAGGACAGAGAAAAATAGGTTTCGAACGCATAGTCGCCCTCGAGCCCCTTCACCTGATCGATCAGATCCTGCGCAGCCTTGGACGGATGACCGCCAACCTGCAGCAGGGCCAGCACGAGCGAGGTAAATTCATGCCCCATCGGAATACCGGCAAACGTCACACCAATGTCCGTACCGACGCGGCGGATCATGAACGACGGACGGCGGGAATCCCGGCCCTCGCGTGACATGCTCACCTTGTCGGAAAGTCCGGAGATCTCCTCAAGCAGCTCTGCCAGCTCAGCCGATTTCGCGCCGTCGTCCAGCGAGGCGACCAGTTCGATCGGCTCCCGGATGTTGACCAGATAGGCCTTGAGCTGTTCCTTCATTGGAGGCTCGAGCATGTCTTTCTCCTTTGGTACCGGGCGCGGAATATCGCCTGCCGCCGCCTCATGCGGGGCAGCACTGGTCGACGGCAGGCTATGGTGAGACGGCGACCGGCTTTCGCATTGATCGCCGTCAATTCAGAAGTCTGGCCTCAGATCTTGCCGACAAGATCGAGCGAAGGAGCAAGCGTCTTTTCGCCTTCCTCCCACTTGGCCGGGCAAACCTCACCGGGATGGGTCTGCCAATATTTCAGCGCCTTCAGCTTGCGCAGCAATTCGGCAGCGTTACGACCGACGCCCTCGGGCGTGATCTCGACCAGCTGGATGACACCCTCCGGATCAACAACAAAAGTACCGCGATCGGCAAGGCCGACGCCCGGACGCAGCACATCGAAATTGTTCGCGAGAACGTGATTCTGGTCACCCAGCATGTAATAGTCGATCTTGCCGATAGCCGGCGAAGTGTCGTGCCATGCCTTGTGGCTGAAATGCGTGTCGGTCGACACGGCGTAGATTTCAGCGCCCAGGGCCTGAAATTCGCCATAGAGATCGGCGAGATCTTCCAGTTCAGTCGGGCAGACGAAAGTGAAGTCGGCCGGATAGAAGAAGAAGATCGCATATTTGCCCTTCACGTCCGCGTCCGTAACGTCGACAAACTTGCCCTGCTTGAATGCAGTCGCGCTGAACGGTTTGATTTCGGTATCGATAACAGCCATTTTTGTCTCCGTGTGGTTGGCTTAGTGAAAAATTTCACGCTGCAGATATCAGGCGCGGGTGCAACGGTAAAACTAGTTTTATCCGCGACACAGATTGAGAAAAGCGATCAATGAGACGGACCGTTCTCCCCGGGCCATGGACCGCACTCTGCATAAATGCTCGTTGCCGTCCGTTCATGAAACTATCGCTAGCCTTGAGTGGTTGCATCGCGATGACCATGACTGGAAAGTTGGAAGGAAAGGGAGTTTCATGAAAAATTTTCTGGGATCGGCAATAGCCGCTTCAATGCTGATACCGGCCGCCGCCGTTCCGACGGCGGCGTTCGCCAAGCACGACAGATATGAATATCGCGAATGGCGTGGTCGCGACGGCCGGGTGTATTGCCGGAAATCCGATGGCACCGTCGGTCTGGTCGTCGGTGCGGCGGGCGGTGCATTGGTTGGCCGGGCGATCGACACACGTGGAGACCGGGCGACCGGTACAATACTGGGAGCAGCCGCAGGCGCGCTGATCGGGAAAAGCATCGACAGCAAGCGGCGGTGCCGCTGACGGGCCTGCAATCTTGCGGCTGGGGCCGGCGTCGCGCCACCCGGCGCGCGCTTCCCGTGATTTTTGACTGGACGCGCCGTGCCGCTTTCGTCATGGAGGCTTCGCCCGATACTGGCGCGCCGGCTTAGCTCAGTTGGTAGAGCACCTGATTTGTAATCAGGGGGCCGCGGGTTCGAATCCTGCAGCCGGCACCATCACTTATCCCTTTACCTTCAACACCTTACGCCATCGCGAGCAACCACCCTCAACCCCTGATTAGGCGTCGATGTGGGTGTTTTTGTGCCATAGCCCTCCAGTGATTCCAGAACCTTACCGGCATCGCTGCTTTCTGGCTCAAAAATCAGCTGGTCGGCAAAGGGCTGGAGATGCTTGACCGACATGTGCGCGTAACGGCGCACCATCGCCTCGGATTTCCAGCCACCCAACTCCTGAAGCACCCAGGTGGGCACATCATTCTGCCGGAGCCAACTCGCCCATGTGTGCCGCAGATCATGCCGGCGAAAATTGGTGATACCGCATCTCGCAAGCGCGTCGCGCCACGTTTTTGTGTTCGCCGATCCCAGCGGTCGCACGCAATAGGTGAACACATGGCTGTCATGTCTGCCAAGCTGCCGTGCTAACACTGCCATGGCTATATCGTTACTCGTTTATCCCCTTGACCCACCCTTGTTAAATCTGTGATATGGCCCCTGCTACGAACAGGGGAAAGATCATGAAACTACCGAAGCGTCTGCCTTATGAAATCCTGATCCTTGGCGCGCTGGCTTTGGGAAGCTGCGACAAGCTGCCGCATAGCTTCACGGGAGAGGATTATGACCAGCTCGATGTCGCGGATGTGAACGCGCGCAATGCGATCTATCGCGTGGACGCGTTGGAAAGCCGGGTATCTGAGATCGAGAGCAGGCTGAATATTTAGCCGACTCGCCAAGCTGTTTGAAGCACGATATGCACCGAACATGCCGGACACACTGAGAGAGTTGGTTGAAGCGCAAAAGCTCATTGCTGAGCCTACAGACTGGGCTCTGACTAACCGATGTTTGGAGCTTAAACTCCCCTTGTCTATTGACGGGTTGATCGAAGAGCAGTTCTTTTTCCGGGCAACAGCGATTGCGCATTTGCCAGACCAAAATGTCACATTCCAGTTAGAATATCACGGTGTCCGCATACCCGGTGATACAGGCCCACTTTGCCGACTGGAATGGAATCCGCGCAAAG
>JBFXHW010000007.1:0-24126 GCA_050176605.1 Sphingobium sp.
TGCGTCGCACATGCCACAAGAGTCGGGACAAATGTGAATGGCCGCCGTTTTTTTCTTGCTCCATCATAATATTAGGCCGCATCCTTGCACGATATGTTGCGCCAGTATGAACTTGGCGAGAGGGTGAAACGCTACGATCCCGATGCGGACGAAGCGATGATCAATCGCGCCTATGTGTTTTCGGTGCAAAAACATGGCAGCCAGAAGCGCGCGAGCGGCGATCCCTATTTCAGCCACCCGATCGAAGTCGCCGGCATCCTCACCGATTTCTACATGGACGACAAGACGATCGTCACGGCGCTGCTCCATGACACGATCGAGGATACGCTGGTCACGCCCGAGGAGATCGAGGCCCTTTTCGGGCCGGATGTCGCCCGGCTGGTCGACGGCGTGACCAAGCTCAGCAAGATCGAGGCGCAATCGGAAAACGAGCGGGCGGCGGAGAATCTGCGCAAGTTCCTGCTCGCCATGTCGGACGACATCCGCGTGCTGCTGGTGAAGCTCGCAGACCGGCTGCACAATATGCGCACGCTGCATTTCATCCCGAGCGAGGAAAAGCGCCGGCGGATCGCGCGCGAGACGATGGAAATCTATGCGCCCCTCGCCGAGCGCATCGGCATGTACGACTTCATGCGCGAGATGCAGCTCCTCGCCTTCAAGGAAATGGAGCCCGAGGCCTATGACAGCATCACCCGCCGCCTCACGCTGCTGAAGGAAGGGGGCGGCGACAAGGTCGCGCGCATCGCCAGCGGATTGCAGCTTCTGCTGGGCAGCGCGGGGATGAAGGTGAAGGTGCTGGGCAGGGAAAAGCACCCCTATTCGATATGGCGCAAGATGCAGGAGCGGCACATCAGCTTCGAGCAGCTGACTGACGTCATGGCGTTTCGCATCATCACCGCGACCGCGGAAGACTGCTATCGCGCGCTCGGCATCATCCACGGCAAGTACAAGATGGTTCCGGGCAAGTTCAAGGATTACATCTCGACGCCCAAGCGCAACGGATATCGCTCGCTCCACACGACCGTGATCCATGGCGAAAATGCGCGGATAGAAATCCAGATACGGTCGACCGAAATGCACCGGGCGAACGAGTTCGGCCTCGCGGCCCACTGGGCCTACAAGCAGGGCGGCGACGGGCCGGACGGACAGGCTGGCTGGCTGCGCGATCTCATAGAGATTCTCGACCAGAGCCACGACGCCGAGGAGCTGCTCGAAAACACGCGCCTCGCCATGTATCAGGACCGGATTTTCGCGTTCACGCCCAAGGGCGAGCTGCATCAGCTTCCCAAGGGGGCGACGCCGGTCGATTTCGCCTATGCGATCCACACCGATCTGGGCGACCAGACCGTCGGCGCGAAGGTCAACGGCCGCGTGGTGCCATTACGCACCGTGCTCGAAAACGGCGATCAGGTCGAAATCCTGAAAAGCGAAGGGCAGGAGCCTCAGCCCGGCTGGCTGACCTTCGCGATCACGGCCAAGGCGCGGGCGGCGATCCGCCGCTATATCCGCCACAAGCAGCGCGACGAGACGATCCGGATGGGCGAGAACCTGTTCGAGGAGATTGTCGGCCGCCTGCCGGTGGAGATCGGCGACAAGGCGATAAAGGCCGCGCTCAAACGGCTGAAGCTGGAGGATCGCCCGGCGCTGATGATCGCGATCGCGACCAACCGCCTTGCCGACGACGAGGTGATGGAGGCGCTGATCCCCGGCTCGACCGGCGGCGAGGGCGGCGACCACCACCGGTCGCGCCAACAGCATACGCCGGTATCGATTCGCGGCCTGACGCCGGGCATCGCCTATATGCTGGGCGATTGCTGCCACCCCGTGCCGGGCGACCGCATCGTCGGCATCCGTCGCCCCGGCGACCCGATCGAGGTGCACACGATCGACTGTCTGGCGCTGGAAAGCGGGCAGGATGCCGATTGGGTTGACCTGGCCTGGGACAGCAAGTCGCGGGGCGGCACCGCCCGGCTTCAGGTCATCGTCAAGAACCAGCCCGGCGCGCTCGCCGCCGTCACCAACATCTTCGGCGTGAACAAGGCGAACATCCTCAACCTTCAGCTCGTGAACCGCGAAGGACCGTTCCACACCGACATCATCGATCTGGAGGTCGACGATGCGCAGCATCTGATGCGGATTCTGTCCGCGCTGCGGGCGCTGGATTGCGTGGCGCAGGCCGACCGGGTCTGATTCGACGCCCTACTCCTTTGCGGAGGACGGTGAATTGTCGTGCATCATGTGGATTTTGGAACGGCCCAGCGCGATCGCATCGCCGATCAGCCGCCGGTCGACGAGCGGCGCCGTCGCCGCCATCGCCACGAGCAAGCCGAAGGACAGGCCCAGCCCCGCGTCGAACCAGTCGGCGAGCGCGATCACGACCGCCGCCGACAGCAGCGCGGGCGCGACGACGAGAATCGACGGCGGGCAGCAGCGATACCGCCTCGCAAAGACATGCGCTGTCGCCCAGACCGCCAGAAATCCGGCGATCGTGCCGATCGCATAGCCCATCACGCCCAGAAAATGGCTGGCGGCGAGGATTGTCGTCACGGTCACGATCACACCGGCGATCTGCGCGGTCAGCACGCGCACCTGCTGCCCCGCGGCGGTCAGGCCCCAGCGGGCATGGCCGGAAGCCAGCGTGATCGGGATCATCCACGCCATGACGGCAAGCAACGGCGCGGCGTCGGCAAGCTTCGGCCCGAGCGTCAGGCTGACAGCAGGCTTCGCGAGCACGGCAAGCGCCGTCGCGACGCCGATGCCACCCCAGCCGACGACACGCATCGAACGGTTCATGAGCTGGCGCATCTCCGCCTCGCCATGGGCATAGGCGCGCGTCACCGAGGGGTAGAGGTTGAAATGATAGAGGTTGCTGAACTGCAGCACCGAAACCACGATGCGCGAAGCGCCCGCGAACCATGCGACAGCAACGCCGCCGATCAGCGCGGTCACCATGAACAGCGGCACATACTGGTTGAAAGCCCAGACCAGATTGGTCGAGCTGACCGCCGCGCCTTCCTTCAGCAGCCCGCCGAAACCCTCGAACCGGTTTGCGATTGCGCCGCCGCTGAAATGGCGGCGTTGTTGCACCAGCATATAGAGGGTCATGCCCGCAATCGCCGCGATTTCTGCCCAGCCGACAATCAATATGTCCGCGTCGCTGCGCACCAGGGCGAGGACGATGAGGCAGAATATCGTCATGCGCAGGATTTCGGACACCGAAACGACGCTCATCCGGTCCGACGACTGGAACAGCCATTGCTGCCGCCACGGCGCGGAGAGCAGACTCAGCGCGAACAGCCACACCAGCGCGACCGGCACGCTCTGTTTCATCGACAGGATTGCCATCCCCGCCATCACCGGGATGCCGATGATCGCGATGCCGAGGCGGCCGACCGGTATCTGGAAGGCGAGCAGGTTGCGCTTCGCCGGGTCTGCGGCGACGCGGCGCGTGCCGAGCACGTTGAGGCCGCCATCGACCACCATCGCGAAGAAGACCGAGAGGCCCACGACATATTCGACCGCGCCATAGCTGACCGGATCGAGCCTCCGCGCCAGCCAGGCGAAGGCGACGAAGCCCATGACCCGGCTCGCGAGCTGCCCGAAGACGAGAATGCCGAAATTGCTGAAGAAGCGGAAATCGTGCCGCGCGGCCATGGCGCGCCCGGCAAGGCCGCGAATCGCGCCGGGCATCAGGCCATGTCCCGCGCGGCGAGCAGCGCGCCTGCCCGGGCCGCCACCTCAGGACGTCCGCGCCGCTCCGCGATCTCCGCCACCAGCGCGAGCCAGTCGCGCATCGCCGTCGCCTCGCTCCACCGTCCGGCCAGTACGGTCCGCCCGTTCGCGCTCAGCTCCGCGCGCAATGCATCGTCATCCGCCAGCCTCATAAGCGCGTCGCTTAGCGAATCCGCATCATCGAACAGCATCCCCGCCCCGCTTTCGCGCACGATCTGCGGATAGGGGCCAAGGTCGCGCGCGATGATCGGCGTGCCCTCGCGGAACGCCTCCAGCGCGACCATGGGGAATACCTCGTAACAGCGCGAAGGCGTGATCAGCGCGCGCGCGCCGCGATAGAGCGCGGGAAGGCGGACCGGATCGACCTGCCCGAGAAAGTGGACATTGGCGCTGCCGCCCGCCAGCGAGCGCAGTTCCTCCTCCATCGGCCCGCTGCCGGCGATCAGCAGATCGGCCGGGAAATCGGCCTTTGCAAACAGCGGCACGACATCCTGCATCCCCTTGATCGTCTCCAGCCGCCCGACCATCAGATAATAGGGGCGCGGATGGTCATGGGGCGCAATATCGGGCGCCGCGCCCGCCTCCGCATCCGGAAGGAAGGACGCCATCAGGCGCATGTCGCGGGCAAAGCCGAATGCCTTGTGATTGGCGGCGACCGATTCGGAAAGCGCGATGAACTCGTCGACATGGCGCGACTCACGCTCCAGCAGGCCAGTGGCGCGCCACAAGGGAGGCGGGCGGCGATGGGCAAGGCTGCACCGCGTGCATTCGCGGCCGTCGCACAATTCCCGCTTGTGCCGCCACAGCACATGATTGGCACAGACCAGCCAGTGCTCGTGCGCCGTATAGAGCTTTATCGCGTCGCCGATGCCAAGTACGCCCGGCCCGCCGGCGAGCGAGATATTGTGATAATGGATCACATCGAAATCGCGCGAGAGCGCCTTTTCGAGCGCCTTTTTCTGCAGGAGCGGCCGCCCGAACTGCTGCATCGCCAGCACGGAGCCCATCGCCCAGCCGCTCGACACGCGATTGACAAGCACGCCATCGCCGTCGTCGATCGGCTCCGCTGGCGGCGGATCGGAGGACTGGCCGCTCAGCACGCGCCAGCCGTCGTCACAATAGACGACCTCGACCTCACAACCGGCGCGCGAAAGCGCGTGGGCGAAACTTTTCACATAGCGACCGTCTCCGCCGAAATTATGCGGCGGATAGAAGGTGGTGACAATCGCTACACGCAGTTTGCTCGCGCCGGTCATGACTTTCTGTGCCGGGCCGCGCTTACTCGGCGGCGACCGTATCCTCCGCCCTGGCCATGCTGGAGGTCAGCACCAGCTTGCCGTCGCGATCCTCGACCGGATAGCTGCGCAGCCGGAACGCGGCGCATTTCGACGCGCCGTCCGTCAGGCTGAAGGCGATGCCATGGCCGGGGCAGAAAAGCTCGTCGCCATCGCGCGCGCCATCGACAATATCGACCTTCTGGTGCGGGCAGCGCCGGTCATAGGCGCGAATACCCTCGGCGGTGCGCACGACCAGCAGACGCTTCGACCCGACATCGACCGTCAGCCTGTCCTCGCCGGCAAGCGCGGAGGCATCGCACAACACGACGTCTTCGCCCCGGGGCGCAGTGTTGACGGCATCGAGCCGGATCACGCCGTCGTCCGCCTCGACCGGCTTTTCCGATACCGAGGCCTGGCCGTGATATTTGTTCGCCTGGAACAGCGAGATACGGCTGAAGCGGCCCTTTGCGATGTCGGTCGATGCGTACCAGTGCTCCGCGTTGAACGGCGCGTCGTCGTTGAAGCGCGGTTCCTTTGGATTGACGCGCATGGTCAGCGCCACGCGGGTCTCTTCCGATATGTTGACCTGCGTGCCGTGCAGCATTTCCGGGTTGAACAGCAGCAGCTGGCCGGGCTTGAGGTCGACCTTGGTCGGCTTCGGGATCGGCACGCCCTCGGCGAGATACATGCTCTTCGGGTCGTAATCGACCTTGTAGCCGAACATCTCGGGATAGAGGATGATGGTATTGTCGGTGTTCACGCCGTCGATCGACAGCCAGACGTTGAAACCGTCGAAGCTGTGCCCGTACCAGGTGTCGATATGCGGACCGTGGCTGCGCGCCAGCGTCGGCAGGTCGCCATGATAGGCCTTCGCATTATAGGCGATGCGATGCTCGGCGATCTTGGACCGCTTGCGGATCGGCTTGGTGATCTGGTTGATGATGAGGTTCGGGTTGCGAACCGACGCCATCAGCAGGCGGCGCCGCTCCTTCCAGTCGGTCGGCGCGGCGATGCTCTTGCCGCCCTCGCGCGCCACCACCTGCGGATAGTGGATGCGGATGACGATCAGCATGTCGATATAGAACGGATCGGCCAGCCGGATCGTCTCCTTGCCGACCCGCTGCGCCCAGGTATAGAGGTCGTCGCCGATCTTCTGCTTGATCAGATATTCGAGCAGCGCGACCTTGTTCGCGGGCAGGTGCCGGTGAACATTGCGGAGCCCGTCGCGTTCCACTCCGGCGCGCGCCTCCTTGCCCTCCAGTTCCTCGACCGCCTCGTGAAACGCCGTCTTGAACTTCGACAATATGTCGTCACGACCCGCATAATCGTCCAGCACCTCGTGCGCGCCGCCGAAGATGATCTCGCGCCAGTCCAGATGTGCCTTACCCTGAACACTCATGTCCGTTCCTTCCAAAAGCCCTGCCGGGGCCATCATCGCGAGCGCCAGACACGCACCGTGCCGCCGCCCAATGTGCCCTCGAATTTACCCGCCTCTGCATATGTTCGGCGGATCTCGTCCATTATCCCTGTCTGGTCGGCCTCGACATGGTCATCGAATGCCGTGACGATCCAGACATGCGCTCCTCGGCTCTGCAGATACGCCAGATCGGTTTCATTTCTGATAACCGGCCAATCCGGCGCAAGATATGCCTGCAACGGTTCACTGGCAAGTCCCAGCGAAGTCGTCACATCTCCCATATCCTTGTTCTTGTTTATGAATATTATCGCCCCGGCAAAATCCTGCTTCGGTTTTTCATAGTTGCGCACAAGTAATAGAGCGGAAGCGGCCGCCGCTACGACAACGGCAACTGCCAGCAACGCATTTCCCCATGCCGGTTGGCGAATCAGCTTTGCGAACCAGATCGCCAGCACCTCCAGCCCCATCGCCACGGCGAGAAAGATGAACTGGATATCGACGAAGAAATAGCGCGGCCAGATGCGGAAGGAGAGCGCGACCAGAATCGCCAGCGCGATCGGGATCGACAGCAGATAGATGCTCCCCAGCACCGGCGCGCGGCGTACCAGCGCAACAGCGCCGACGACGATGACCAGCAGCCCGCCCAGCAGGGCGACCGGAGCGAGCGGCCCGAGCGCGCCGAGGCTGTAGCTGATCTCTGTCAGCATGCGCAGCGGGTTCACCCACTCCGCCATCTGCGAGGTGTCCTTGCCCTCGGACACCTTGTTCATCGCGCTGAAAACCTGCGAGAATATCGGCGCGTGGAGCGCGAGCGTGATGACGCCGCCGAGGGCGAAACCATAGACCGGGCGAAAGCCGCGCCAGTCCTTCAGCAGCATGACGAGCGCGACGACACCATGCGCTGCGAGGAAGAAACCGGCGGAAAGATGGGTGTACATGCACGCCGCGATGGTCACGCCATAGGCGGTCCAGATGCCCCATCCGGGCCGGTTCATCCCGCGGATGAACAGCAGCGTGGCAAGGCTGGTGAGGAACAGCAGCTCGGTATAGCCGCGCGCATTCTGCGAAAACCAGACATGGTGATAGGAAATCGCGCACAGCCCGACGGCGATCAGCGCGACGCGCGCACTGACGAACGGCCGGGCGAGCAGCCAGAGGATATAGAGGCTGCCGACGCCGAACAACATCGCGGGCAGGCGGAAGGTCCATGCGCTCTCGCCCAGCAGGCCGGTCGCCAGCTTGGCCTCGATGCTGTAGAGCATATGATTGTTGAGCGAGGAGAAATCGGTGACGAGCGCGCCCCATGGTTCCCGCACGAAATGGGTGAGCGTCAGTATCTCGTCATACCAGAGCGGTGCGTCGAGCCGGTAGACGCGCAGCGCCAGCGCCAGCAGCAGCAACCCGCCAAGGATGAGATATTCGAACCGTGCGCCGCGCGTCATGCCGCCTCCAGCTCTGCCCTGAGGGCGGCCTTCCAGCGCGCGATATTCTCCTGCGGCGGGCGCACGTCGATATCGAGCCCGCCGTCGATCATCAGCTTCAGCCGCTCGAAATCGGTCCGCTCCACCGTGGGCAGGTTGAAATCCGCGCCCATTTCCTGCGCGCGGTTGTCGATCTCCACGATGATGGCGCGGCGGCCGTGCTGGAGCGCGCGGATGCCACCGTGCAGCCGGTTGCCGACATAGTCGAGCGAGCGGTCAGACTTCAGCAGCTCGTCATAGCCGTGCAGGCTGGGGTCGATGATGACGATGGTGGGATCGATCCCGCGCAGCATCGCGGCGTCTTCCGCCGTCTGCACCCAGGCGTAGATCGTCTTGTAGCGGCTGCGCAGCAGTTCGATCAGCTTCCTGTCGGCCTCGCGGTCGGGAATGTAGCTGTTGAGCGTCGTCACCACTTCCTGCGCGCGCTCGCGCGGATAGGCCGCCGGGTTGCGCCCGGCGAGGCCCCACAGGGTCGGGCAACCGGTGTTGATCACGTTGGTGATGCCGATGGAAGCGAGCATCGCCTTGGCATGGCTGTCGCGCACCGAATGCAGCGCGGTGGGATGCAGAACCCGTTTCAGCAGCCAGGCGGTATAGGGATCGGGCTTTCTCTGGTGCTGATACCAGCCGACGCCCATCAGCACCGTGTTCATGCCGAGAAAGGCATCGCGCAGGCCCAATTTCCACACCGCGCGGATCCACATGTGCGAACTGAAGAGGTTGGAACCGCCCGCGACGACCAGATCGGCCTTGCGGATGAGGCCCCTGCCCTTCGGTCCCATCCGGTCATGGCTGGCGACGGTGGTGACGAGCGCGCCGTCGAGCGGATCTCTCAGGCCCGCGCGCACCGCCTCCATGATGATCTGGTCACCGACATTGGTCGATGCGACCGACGTATCGAGCACGACCGCGCGTTTCATGTCCCCGCTCATGCGCGCCCGCCCGCGCCAGTGCCCGCTTTGGTGATCCGCGCCGTCACCAGCACCTCGAAATCCGGGTCGCAATATTCAAGCTCGGCGGCTTCCATTTCCTCGATGGCAAGCCCGTGCAGGAAGGCCGTGGCCGCAAGCACATTGCCCCATGTCTTCACCTCGGCCTGCGCGCCGGGAAAATGTTCCTTCACCAGCGCATCGACCGACTGGCTGGTGAAATGCCAGTATTCGCCCCAGTCGTCGCGCCCCAGCCGCCGTCCGATCTTGGCGATGCCAGCGGTCGTCAGCAGCACCGTACCGCCCGGCTTCAGAATGCGGTGCAGCGTGCGCAGCGCGGCGTGGAAATCGTAGATCATCTGGATCGACTGGGTGAAGATGATGCAGTCGAAGCTGTTGTCGGGAATGTGGGGAGCGTCGGTCAGATCGGCGATGACGGTCGCGATCGGGTTGCCGGCGACGACATGCAGCACATCGGCCTGCGTCACCTTTCCGCCGCCAAAGGTCTCGATATAATAGGGATCGCCCAGTTCCAGCGCGCGACCTTTGATATAGGCCTGATTTTCGCGAAGGAAGGCTTCGATATAATAACGGTCGATCGCCTTGCCGCGATCCATGCCGAACGACGCGCTGACCGGCGTGACGCGCCGCAGGTCGCCGAAATTCACCGTGCCCCGGCGCGGCCATTGCAGGCCGTATTTGCGCTGCATGGCGCCGATGCGGGCGCGCATGCGCGGGCTCAGCATTTCCTTAAGCATCGCGTTCCCAACCCCCGTTTGCGCTCACGAATAGCCGCCCTGCAATATTGTGTTGCCCCGGACCTTGTTGCCAAGCCAGCGCAAGGCCTGGCGCAGCCGGAAATAACCGCGACGTCCTTCCAGAAAGTTACGCCAGTGCGCTCGCGCGCGAAAATAATGCATGTCGATGCGCGGAATATCGTGGCGGTCCACCCCCGCCAGCGCGGGCGCGAAGCGCGTGCCGAAGGCGATCGGATAATGGCGGCCGATGGCGGCCACCGTATCGGCATCGACCGCGCCATAGGGCGCGGCAAAGCTCTTGGTCGGCCTACCAAGCAGATCGGCAAGGTCGGCGCCCGACGCCGCGATCTCCTCTTCCCGCTCGTCGGCGGAAAGGCGCGGCAGATTGGCGTGCGTGCGGCTGTGCGCGCCGAATTCCACGCCGCGCGCCTGAAGCGCCGCGAGTTCGCAGCCATGCATCAGGCGCCGCGCCGGACGGTTCGCGCCTTCCCAGTCCTCCGGCGCGCCCAGCTTGCGGGTGGGCACGAACATCAGCGCGCCGAAGCCGTGATCTTCAAGGATCGGCAGCGCATGATCGACGAAATCGGAAAATCCGTCGTCGAAGGTGATCAGCAGCTTTCGCCCCAGTGGCCTTTTCCCTTCGTGCCAGTCGAGAAACTCGTCCAGCGTCGCGCTGTCATAGCCACAGGCCGCGAGTGTCTCCATCTGCATGGCGAAGGTGTCCGGCGATATACTCGTCGGCCCGGCGGCATCAGACACCGAATGATAGGTGAGGACCAGCGCCTCGCCGCCGTCATCACGTCCTGACATCGGCCCACAACTCCCTGCCGGCGCGCCGCTGGTCCAAATCGGCTGGCCTGCTTACCCGTTACCGGATCAGCTAATCCCCGTCATCAATGTAGCCATTTTGGCGCGTGCGGCGCAACATGCTAATGGCCGCAAGACGAGATAGCGCGCAACCCGTAAAGAAACAGGCGGCCTTTAGTGGTTAACAGCTTGCCCGGCGGCGGCTTTGTCCACTCCCGGGACAGGTTTTTCTTAACCTTTTCCGCAACGCAGCATGTATTTTCGGCTCAGAAACTGTCCTTCGCGCTACGCAGTCTTGCCAGATCGTCCACGCTCGTCGCGCGCATGAAGGGGTTGGTCGCGCGTTCCTCGCCGATCGTCATGGGCACGGTCGGCTCGCCCCGGTCGCGCACGGCGACGACCTGCGCCATGCGATGGACGAGATCGGCATTGTCGGGGTCCATAGCCAGCGCGAACCTGCCGTTGGAGAGCGTATATTCGTGCGCGCAATAGGCCTTCGTCGCATCCTCCAGCTGCGCAAACCGCCGCATATTGGCATACATCTGCGCGGCCGTCCCCTCGAACAGGCGGCCACAGCCCATCGCGAACAGCGTGTCGCCGACGAAGATCACACCCGCGCTCGGCAGATAATAGGCGATATGGCCGGCCGTATGGGCCGGAACCGCCCACACTTCCGCGCGCAATCCACCGATAATGGCGATGTCGCCCTCCGCCACCTGCACGTCCAGCGTGTCGATCTTTGCCGCCTCGGCGGCGGGACCGGTGACCGTGCAGCCTGTCGCCGCCTTGATCGCGGCATTGCCGCCAACATGATCGGCATGCCAGTGAGTGTTCCAGATCTGGCTGATCCGCCAGCCGCGTTCCTCCGCCGCCGCCAGCACCGGGTCAGCGACCGCCGGATCGATCACGATCGTCTCGCCCGTCACCCTCTCGTGCATCAGCCAGACATAATTGTCCGAAAGGACAGGTATTCCGACGATTTCGATTGTCATCACCATTCCCCGACATTGGGCATGGAGGCCCAGGGCTCCTGGGGTGCCAGATGGTCTCCCCCCTGGAGCAGTTCGACTGAAATGCCATCGGGTGATCGGACGAAGGCCATATGCCCGTCCCTTGGCGGCCGGTTGATCGTAACGCCCGCATCCATCAGCCGCTGGCAGGTGTCATAGACATTCTCGACGCGATAGGCGAGATGGCCGAAATTGCGACCGCCCTGATAGGTCTCGGCGGGGCTGCCATCCTCGGGCGGCCAGTTGTGGGTCAGCTCGACCTGCGCATCCTCGTCGCCCGGAGCGGCGAGAAAGATCAGCGTGAACCGCCCCTTCTCGCTGTCAAAACGGCGGACTTCCTCCAGCCCGATCAGGTTGAAGAAGCGGATGGTTGCGTCCGGATCGGTAACCCGGATCATCGTGTGGAGATATTTGGGCATGGGCGGCATCTATCATGCGCCGCCCCGCCAAAAAAGGAAAATTCGGCTATTTGCCCTGGTTGCGCCAGCGGGTGATGGTGCGCTGGAGAATATCCTCTTCGCCGCCCATTTCCTTCCACAGGTCGGAGAAGCTGGGGTCGCTGGAGGCCGGACGCCGGCGTTCCTCAAGGGTGTCGAGAGCGACGCGAATCGGAATGGCCACACCTTCACCGCAGATGATGCATTCCCGGTTGCGCAATGCCGGAATGGAATCGAGGAAGCCGCGCGCACCTTCCGGCATCGCGGCCCGGACGAAGGCCTGGTCCCGGTCGTTGTTGAGACGCATGGAAATGATCGTGCCGCACTGGGAAAGCACGCCTTCGGCAAGATCGGACGGCCTTTGCGTGATCAGGCCCAGCGAAACACCGTATTTACGGCCTTCCTTGGCGATACGTTCCAGGATCTTGCGGACCGACTGGCCCGCGCCGGTGTTGGTATTGGGAATATAGCGGTGCGCTTCCTCGCAGACGAGCAGGATCGGGCGCTGCGGTTCCGATCGCGCCCAGATCGCATAGTCGAACACCAGCCGCGACAGCACAGAGACGACCACCGAGGTGATTTCCGAGGGCATGGCGGATGTGTCGATGATCGAGATCGGCTTGCCGCTCGAGGGCAGGCGAAAGATCTTCGCCAGAAAGTCCTGCATCGTGTCGGCGACCAGCATGCCGGAGAACATGAAGCTGTAGCGCGGATCGGCCTTGATCTCGTCGATCCGGGTCTTCAGCCGCATATAGGGAAGCGAACCCGTGCCCTTGTCCAGCTTGCCCATCTCGTTGGCGATGATGGTGGTGAGATCGGACAGCAGATAGGGAATGGGCGAATCGACGGTAAGACGCGACATGCCCTCTGCCATGCGGTTGCGCGCGCGGGCGGCGAGCAGGCATTTGGCGAGAATATCCATGTCCTGCGTCTTTTCGGAACCCTGCGAGGTTATGAAGACCTCGCAATGCTCCTCGAAATTCATCAGCCAATAGGGCAGAGCCAGGTTGTTGACGTCGTAGATCGCGCCATTTTCGGCAAAGGCCGCCGAATATTCGCCGTGCGGGTCGATCATCACGATGTGGCCGCGCGGCGAAAGGTCGCAAATCCGATGAAGGATGAGCGCGGCCGATGTCGATTTACCGGTTCCGGTCGACCCCAGCAGCGCGAAATGCTTGCCCAGCAGGGCGTCGACATACAGCGCGGCGCGCGTGCCCTCGGTGGGATAGACGGTGCCGATCTCGACATTGGCGTGCTCGCTCGCGGCATAGATCTGGTCCATGTCGGCGCTCGACACGGGGTAGACCTGCGTGCCGGGCGTGGGATAGCGGGTGACGCCGCGCCGGAAATTGACGATGTGGCCGGTGCCGAATTGCTCGTTGCCCTCGCCGAGGAAATCGACGTCCGCGACGACACGCGTCGGATCGCGCCGGTCGAGCACCATCGAGCGGAGGTTGGCGACGATCCAGTAGGAGCCGATGCGCATCTTTACCTGGCTGCCGACCTGGCCGGTCATGGCGATGCAGGGGTCGGAATGCTGGCCCAGCCGCTCGATGCATTCTAGGCTGACGATAATCTGCGAACTGCCGCCCGAAATCTGGAAGACGGCGCCGATGGCTTCGGCTGTGCTGTCCTGCGCCGGTTGGGAAGTTGCTCCGCTCGGCGCGGCCTGACCCACCGGGACGGAAAAGGAACCCGTCATGTCGTTCATCGATCTACCTGCCTTTGCCCACTGGTCCAGCCACAAGCGCCGATGACTAGTCCAACAAGGTAAAGAAGAGGTTCAGACGACCGGATTTATTTGGCGAAGCCGCGCGATCAGATTCGCCGGCCGACCCAGCCGGCGATAAGGCCCATGATCACGGCGATCGCCGTTGCGGAAAGGCCATAGAGCAGTGACCAATCCTCCGCTGCGTTGGCGAGCATGCGTTCGAAGCCGGATTTGCGCACCTGGATTTCGCGGACGGCGGCGGCGACGACACGTCCGTCCTGGATCAGGAAGGTCTCCGCGGTATAGTCGCCCACCACCGCCCGGGCGGACAGCGGCAGGCGCGCGCGATAGAGAACCCCGTCGGTGATCTCGACCGTCCCCGCTTCCGGCAGGAAAAGCCCCTGCCGCTCCTGCAGGTCGATAAGTCCCTTCTCGAAGCGCGCGATCTCCGCCGCATCGGTAAAGGAGGCCGGCGAAAGCTGGATGTTGTCGATGCTGAGTTCATAGATGGCCGAGGTACGATCATCGGTGATGCTCCGGATCGGCCGTGAACTGGCGATCGCGTAGAAACTGGGCGCGGACTGGAACTGCATGCTGTCGGCATTGACCCAGATGCCCGCGATCTTCTGCTTCTCGCGCATCCTGATCTGCCGTTCCGGCCCCTTGAGCACGACAACGATGTCGGCGGGTTTGTCGGGCGGGCGGCCTCCGGGATAGACGATCGCGCCAAACAGCAGCAGTTCCGCGCCCTTGAAGCTGTACTGGATATCGACCTGCCGCTGAGACACGTCGGGAACCAGGATCGGCGATACCGCGCCGCCGGACAGCAGCGCGACCACCGGTAGCATTACAAGGCGCAGAAGGGCCTTTCGCGCCATGTCAGCGCACCTCCAGCGAATAGATTTCGTCCGGCCGCCAGCCCAGCCCCAGCGCCATGCGAATGGCAACGATCAGCACGATGGTGGCCAGAACGATGCGCAGATGTTCGGGGCGCGCCCGCCGGGCTATGCGCGTGCCGATCTGCGCGCCGGTCACGCTGCCGATCAGCAACAGGATCGCGAGCAGCATGTCGACCGCCTTGGTCGTGAGGCTGTGGACCATCGTCGTCGCCATGGTCACGCACATGGTCTGGAACAGCGAAGTGCCGACCACCACCTGCGTCGTCATGCCGAGCAGATAGAGCATCGCGGGTACAAGTATGAAACCGCCGCCAATGCCCAGCATCATCGTCAATATGCCCGTCATCATGCCGAGCAGCAGGGGCGCGAGCGGCGATATGTAGAGGCCGGACTTGTAGAAGCGCCAGCGCATCGGCAGCGCCGCGACCAGCGGATGGTGGCGGCGCTTGCGCGCGGCGGGACGGGCACCGATGCGCGAACGAACAAGCGTTTGCACCGATTCCCAGGCCATGAGCCCGCCGATTCCCCCCAGCAGGACGACATAGAGGATGCCGATCACCGTATCGGTCTGTCCGACCGATTGCAGCAGGGTCAGCAGCACGGCGCCGATCAGGGCACCAATGACGCCTCCCACCACCATCACCACACCCATGCGGATGTCGACCGTATTGCGGGCGAGATGGCTGACCACGCCAGAAACGCTGGCGCCGGTCACCTGTGTCGCCGCCGATGCGGCCGCGACCGTGGGCGGAATGCCGTAAAAGATCAGCAGCGGCGTCGTCAGGAACCCTCCACCGACGCCGAACATGCCCGAAAGCAGGCCGACCACCCCGCCGAGGCCGATGATGACCAGCATGTTCACGGGCAGATTGGCAATCGGCAGGTAGAGATCCATGCCCCAGTCATGTAAAGCAAATTGGGCCGGGCGAAACCTGTTTTACCGGCCTTTTTTGGAAGGATCGCCGCTACGGGCGGGCGAAATTCAGAAATCGGTCGCCAGCGTCACCGCGAAACCGGACCCGGGCGCCGCGCGACCCGCCACCCGGCGTCGCCACTCCACGAGCAGGCGCGGGCTGACGCCGCCGGCGGGCAGGCGCAGCTCGATCATCGGCCCGGCATCGAGTCGCGAAACGCCGGGCTGCGCCCCGCCCGAAACGCTGCCGCCGACACTGAATCGCCCGTTCCGGTCAAGCGGCATCGCGAGCGAGAAGCGGCCGTCGACAAAGGCATCCGTGCGCGAAAAGCCGACCATGCCGCCCTGCGCATATCCCTCGGCGATCAGGCCGCCGAATATGCGCGTGGGATAAAGGCCGGTCGTGGCGACGAGGGCAAAGGCATTCCGGCCATCGCCATCAAGCGCGAAGCGGCGCTCGATCCCGAAGCTGACCGGCAATATGCCGAGTTCCCCCCGCGCGGCGAGGCCAAGCGCGGCCTCCGGCGCATAGGGACGATAGAGCGCCGAGCTTACGCGGCCATAGGCGGAAAGCGGCGCGCCCGCGATGCGGACCAGCCGCCGGTCGATACGGACGCCGGCCTGCGCGCCGCCGAGCTGTCCCGCGCTGCCCAGCGCACGGACCGCCTTGCGCTCGCGCCAGAAGGCCCAGGCCGAACCGCTCCACAAATCCCCGTTCGCGCGATCGCCGCGGCCTTCATCTCCCCGGGCGCCGTCGTTGCGCACGGGGGGAACGGAAACGCCCGTCGCATGGGCGCGCGCCGGGGCGGACGGCATCGGTACCGGGATGGCATCCAGTATGTTGACCGCGCTGCGCCTGTTTCGCAGCGCGACTTCCGCCAGCTGTCTGCGATATTCAGCCATCGCAGACGCCTGCATGATGGGCGCGCGTTCGATGCGGGGTTGCGCGATCGGCGCGGCGGCCTCGATCGGGCCGTAATAATGGCCGAGGCGAGGAGCGTCGCGCACCGGCGCCTTGAGTTGCGCCGAGGCGCCGGCCGGCGGTGCCGCCTGCTTCGCGAGGCGGGGCTTTTGCGGGGCTTCCCTGATGGCAGGAGCGGCTTTCGCCGTCGCCGGTTGACGCGAGAGACCTCCCAGGCCGTCGGCCAGTACCGAGGTCCCCACCAGCGCCCGCACGCATATCCACGCCAGCAGCACCAGGCCCAGCACGCGCAACGGTTGCCCCGGCGGCGGCGAATGAACCTGCTCAGGCGGGCTGGCGGCCATCATGATTGCCAAACAGCGGAAAGCGGTGCTGCGTCTTTTCCCAGACGACGGTTCCGCCACGCAGGTGCCGCAGATAGAGGCCGACCGCGCGCCGGGCCGCCATCATCGCCACGATATTACCGACGACAACCCGCGGAACGGCGCAAAGGCCCTGTTTCAGCCCATAGGCCCGCGCGGTCCAGACGAAGCGGAACAGCAGCCGCCAGATCATCAGAAAGCCCGTGCAGAGCAACGCGGCATCGACCGCAGGGGGGAATTGCGGCATGGCCGTGATGCCGAGCAGGCTCAGCGCCAGTTGCAGGCCATAGCCCAGCGTCGCGAGATAGGCGGCGAACAGCACGATGGCGGAAAGGCCGGTGCGGCGGTCATGCAGGCGCATCCAGCATTCGCGCAGCGAACCGCGCCACCCCAGCCTGTCCCATCCCGCGAGCGAAATCCCGACGAACCATCGCGCCTTCTGGCGCACGGCCTCGCCCAGCGTTTCGGGGAAATGCTCCTGCGTGCAGATAAGTCCGCCCATTTCATCGCGCATCGTCACGAACACCGTCCTACCGCCTTGTTCGGCAATGCGCAGCCCTATTTCATAATCTTCGGTCAGCGATTCCGCGTCAAAGGGCGCATCGTCGCGCGACGCGGCGATAGCGCCCAGCACGGCGCGGGAGAAGCAGCAGCCGACCCCGGCGGAAGGCACAGCCGCGCCCACCGCCTCGCGCAGGACCAGAAACTTGCCGTGCGCTTCGGCAAACTCGTCCGCATAATGACCGGAAATCCAGGTGGACTTAACGGAAATCAAAGGCTTGACGGGCAACTGCACCATGTCGAACCGGTCGGTCATGATGTCAAACAGCCGGATCTCGTCAGGGTGGACGACGTCCTCCGCATCGTGGAGGATGATGCCTTTGAACCTGTGGCCCAAATCCTCTTCCTCGCGGCGCATCGCGGCCCAGATATGGTTCAGGCAATCCGCCTTCGTCGTTCCGCCCGCATGGGGAAGGATGACGAGGCGGACGCGGGGGTCTGCCTCCGCAACGGCCGCGACAGCGTCGATCGTGCCGGGGTCGTTGGGATAGCAGCCGACGAAGATGCGGAAGGAGCCGCGCCGCCAGCGCGCGAGGCTGGTCGTCAGCATCGCTCCGATCACCTCTGCCTCCCGCCATGCCGGGACGAATATGGCGAGCGTGCCCGGATGAGAGGAGTCCGGCAGCGTCGAGGCCGTCATGCGGCGGTGACGGCTATAGACGAAGAATTCCCGCCGGGCGGCCCGCGCGAGGAACAACAGGTCCATCAGGAAATCATCAGCCCCGCCAATCAACAGCCCGAACAGGGCGAAGAGGAGAAGTTCATACTGGACGGACGCAAGGATGACGGCAAATATCTGTAGCAATCCCAAGCAAGCCCCCGATCCACTGCAAGGAATGACGCGCGATGCCGCCCGGGGGCGATTCGTTAACCATAAAATACCCGCATCATCAAAGGCCTCCAACAGCGTTAACCTTGGCATATTTGACCTCGGCGGACCGAACGCCTACCCGCAAGGGCGGGCGTGATTTGCAAGGCACGAGGTTCGGCGAGATGATTGGAAAACTGGTACACCCCTCCGCGCTGCGCGGGTTTTTGGTGGGCGAGGCAGCGGGTGGCATATTGCTTATCGTTGCCGCGAGCTGCGCGATGATCCTCGCCAATGCCGATCCGGACAGCGCGGCGCTCTATCATCATCTGGTGCACGCCGCGGTCGGTCCGGAGCTGACGCCCAAGATCGGGCCGATGACAGTGCACGCCTGGATCAACGACGGGCTGATGGCCGTGTTCTTCCTGCTCGTGGGGCTGGAAATAAAGCGTGAGTTCATTGACGGCCGCCTGTCGAGCTGGAGCCGGCGCGGCCTGCCCGTCGCCGCCGCAGCCGCCGGCATGGCCGTGCCGGCGCTGGTCTATCTCGCCATTGCGGGCGGGAGCGCGGGGCTCGCCAATGGCTGGGCGATTCCGGCGGCGACCGATATCGCCTTCGCGCTGGGCGTGCTCGCGCTGCTGGGGAAGCGGGCGCCGACATCGCTCAAACTGCTGCTCACCACCATCGCCATCGTCGACGATATCGGTGCGGTCCTCATCATCGCCTTCTTCTACACCGCCGGGCTCAACATGGCGGCGCTGGCGGCAGCGGCGATCATTCTGGCGGGCATGTTCACGCTGAACCGGATCGGCGTGAAGACGCTGCCCGTCTATCTGCTCCTCGCCCTCGCATTATGGTATGCGGTGCTGCTTTCGGGCGTCCATGCGACCATAGCGGGCGTGCTCGCGGCCATGACGATCCCGATCCGCAAGTCCCCCGGCGCGCCCGATGCCGAAGACAGCCCGCTCCATCGGCTGGAAAACGGCCTGCACCCATGGAGCGCCTATGCCATCGTGCCGCTGTTCGGCTTTGCCAATGCCGGTGTGGAGCTTACCGGCCTCGGCGCGGACGCCCTGCTCTCGCCGCTGCCGCTCGGCGTTGCCGCCGGTCTGGTGGTCGGAAAACAGATCGGTATATTCGGCAGCATCCTGGCCTGCGTGAAGACGGGCTTCGCGCCCATGCCGCGCGGCGCGACCTGGGGGCAGATCTATGGCCTTGCGCTACTCTGCGGCATCGGCTTCACCATGAGCCTGTTCATCGGGGCGCTCGCCTTCCCGGGACAGGCGCTGCTGGTCGAGGAAGCGAAGATAGGCATCCTCTCCGGCTCGCTGATTTCGGCGCTTGTCGGTTTCTTCGTGCTGCGGCTGACCCCCCTTCACCGCGAGCATGCGCGGATCGAACAGGAGCAGGAGGGAGAGATCGAACTGGACGGTGACGTCGCGCAGTAAAGGCACCTTGACGTCACCCGCCCGGCCATGACGTCAGCGGAACTTCAGAAGGTGTAGGCCACTCCGAGGCCGCCCATCCACTGGTTGCGGTTCCCCGCGTCCTTCACGATCGGCGAGTCGGCATAACGACCGAGCAACCGGCCATATCCGGCCAGGCCGAACAGCGCCCAGCCCTTGCGCAGATCGCCGCTCAACGACTTGGCCGCGACCATGCCGACGTTAAGTTTGGCAAAGCCCGCCTTGTCGCCCGCCGCGGCATAGACGCCCAGGCCGCTCGCCTGGCTGCCTGCAAGCGCAATGTCGTAATAATAATTGCCATAGCCCTTGCCGACATAGTCGGCGGAGAGCGAGAATCCGACCAGCGTGGTTTCGGAAAGCGGCGTCGCATATTCCACCGCCGGGGTGACGATGTAACTTTTGTGCGCGCTGCCCACATCCGCGACATAGGCGACGCGGAAGGAAAGGTTGTCATAGTCGCTGGTTATGACGCCGGTCTTCGCGATGCCGGCCCATCCGCCCAGTTCCCACGCCGTGTCCAGCTTGCCCAGCGCCTTGACGCGCGCATCGCCGATACGCCCGGTGCGGTTCAGGCGGGCACCGAAGACCGGGCCGGCCTCCAGGTCCCAGCCCTTGATGCCGTTGTCGCGGACAAGATCGACGTGAAGATTGGTGCCGCGCGCGAAGAAAGGAAAGCCGGCGACCTTGCCGCGCACCAGCCCGCCCGGAATGACATTGTAATCATTCGACCCCTCGTAACTGGGGATCACGGCGGCGCCGACGCCGATCGTAAGCTCGTTGCTCCGATCCGATTCCTGCGCGAGGGCGGATCCGCCATGAGCGGACGCGAGACCCAGCGCGAGACAGGCAATCTGAATAGCACGAACCCCAGTCATGTTACCTCCGTCCGTTCATCCTGTTATAATGTTCATGAGGTCTAAGCGGTTCCGGTTAACGCCGCGGCGACCGTGCGAATTGCCGCGGGTGCGCCGACCGTTAAAGGAAGTAACGCATCTGCACGGTCTGCTCCACCTGTTTGCCGGATATCGCGAACCGCACCGAATCGAACGACGGCGGACCCATGAAAAGCCGGGGATTTCGGGAAAAACCCACGCCCTCGCGTGGAATTCCCAGCATCGTGTCGACGCGCCGGTTCGCGTTCTCGTCATGCAGAACCAGCAGCGCATAATCGCCGGCCGGCACCGCCGCGACGCGTATGGCTGCGCCTGCCCCGGCATCGGCACTGACGTGCAGCGCCTCGGGATCGCGGTCGCAGTGCGGATAATAGCTCCGGTCGCGGGTCAGGCAGACGCGAATCATGCCCTTGGTCGAGCGCAGTCCCTCGACATGGACCTCCACGCTCCCACCGGCGGCATGGTCATCCGGCAGCGACGGCGTCGCGCCGGCCGGGAAGACCGTCAAAATCGCCAAGGCCGAGATCCGTGCCGCAAACCCTGTCCCAGAACCTGAAATATAGGCCATAATTACCCCGATAGGTTTGGTGGTGCCTGTGATGATGGCTGGCGGTGATCAGCCAGCGTCCCGCCCGCCCGTGGACGAGCGCGCGCGGAAACATTTCCCAGCCCATATGATTGGTGATGCCCATGACGGTCATGATGGCCAGCACCATGCCCAGCGCGGCGACATGGATGGGGATGATGAATACGAGCGCGGGTATCACCACCGCGCCGGTAATCGCTTCCCACGGGTGAAAGCTCATCGCAGCCCAGGCCGTTGGCGGGCGGCTGTCATGATGCACGGCATGGGCGACCCGGAACCACCATGGCCGGTGCATCAGCCGGTGCGTCCAGTAGAACCATGTGTCGTGGGCAGCGAGGTACAGCAGGATGGAAACCGGCCAGTACCAGAGCGGCAGGGCTGAGATATCGGTGTAGATGCGCGTCCAGCCATGCGCCTGCCATCCCCAGGCGACAACGCCCGCCGGAACGCCGTAGATCGCGGCGGAGGCGAGGCTCCAGCCGACCTCCCGGCGCATCTGCGGTTCCAGGCCGCGATAAAGGCCCGGATGGCGCACATGGGTGATCAGCGCGAAGGCTCCGCTCGTCGCCAGATAGCGTGCCGCAACGATCAGGCTCATCGCGAGCGCCGACAGGAGGAGCGCCGTCGCGGCCGCAGAGGTCAGTCCGGACACCGTTCGACCGTGACGTGAACGACATTGGCAAGCGCATGGACGCGGCGGCGGATTTCCGCCGTGTCGCCGCCCGGCCCGCCAATGCTGACGATGGCGGCATGGGCATGCGGCCCCACGCGCCACACATGCAGATCGGCGATGCTGGCGCCGGTCCCCTCGGCCGCCGCCTTGATCCTGGCCGCCAGTTCCGGTTCGGCGGTGTCGAGCAATATCCCGGCGGTGTCGCGCATCAGGCTCCACGCCCAGCGCGCGATGATGATGGCACCCATGATGCCGATCACCGGATCGAGCCACACCCATCCCAGATAGCGCCCGGCGAGCAGGGCGGCGATCGCGGCCACCGATGTCAGCGCGTCTGCCAGCACATGAAGATAGGCGGCGCGCAGATTATTGTCCGGCCCCTCGTGCGAGTGGCCATGGTCATGACCGTGACCGTGATCATGCCCGTGATGCCCCTTTTCCATCAGCATCCACGCGCTCACCAGATTGACGACGAGCCCCACGACGGCCACCAGCGTCGCGTCGGAGAAGTTGATCCGCTGCGGATCCCACAGTCGCTGGGCGGCCTCGGCAGCGATGCCGAGCGAGGCGATGCCGAGCATCACGGCCGAGGCGAAGCCGGCAAGATCGCCCACCTTTCCGGTCCCGAAGGTGAAGCGCGCGTTCGTGGCGTGGCGGCGGGCGTAGCTGTAGGCGAAGGCCGCAACCGCCAGCGCCCCGGCATGTGTCGCCATGTGGAAGCCGTCGGCGAGCAACGCCATCGACCCGGTCATCCAGCCCGCGCCGATTTCCACCACCATGGTCAGCGCGGTCAGCACGATCACCCAGCGCGTGCGTCGTGCATTCCGGTCATGCGCCTGCGGCAGGTATATGTGATCGAAATAATGGCTGTGTTCTTGCGCCGGACTGTCCATGGCCTCTGACTACGCGTGCAGTGCCGCCGCCGTCAACGGCGGGCTATCGCCTGCCCGACGAGGCGGTTAAGACGAAAGACATGAGCGAAGGGAAAACAGCGGGTCCTGAATGCGACATCGCCATCGCGGGCGCGGGTCTTGCGGGCGGGCTGATCGCGCTCGCCTTCGCGAAGCATCGGCCCGAAGCACGCCTGATGCTGGTCGACGGAGCCGATCGCGCGGGCGGCAACCATATATGGAGCTTTTTCGACAGCGATGTCGGCGCGGAGGAACATGCGCTGCTCACCCCGCTTGTCGCCCATCGCTGGGAAGGCGGCCACGAGGTGCGCTTTCCCGCTTATGCGCGCCGCCTCGCAGCGCCCTATAACAGCATCAGCTCCGCGCGGTTCGACGCCCATCTGCGCGATATATTGGGCGATCGCCTGATCCTCGGCGCTCGGGTGGCGGAGATGGACGGGAACAGCATCTGCCTTACGGGCGGGCGAAGGATCGACGCACGGATGGCGATCGACGCGCGCGGGCTGGCGACGGACGCCGCGCTGACCTGCGGCTGGCAGAAGTTCGTCGGCCAGACCCTGCGCCTTGCCACGCCGCATGGGCTGACACGCCCCGTCATCATGGATGCAACGGTCGAACAGATCGACGGATATCGCTTCGTCTATGTGCTGCCCGTGGGCGAGCGCGATATTTTCGTCGAGGACACCTATTATTCGGACGCGGCCGATCTCGACGCGGCCGCGATCCGGGGGCGCATCGCCGCCTATGCCGCTGCGCAGGGATATGCGGTAGAGGCGGTGGTTCATGAAGAAACGGGCGTTCTGCCGGTGGTCAAGGGCGGCGACTTTGACAGCCTCTGGCCCGAAAGCGACCCCGTGCCGCGCGCGGGCACCCGCGCCGGACTGTTCCACCCGACGACAGGCTACTCCGTCGGGCTCGCTGCCGGATTCGCGCTTTGGCTCGCGGGCGGTTCCGCCGTACCTTCCGGCAATTCCGCCCCCCTCCTCCGCGCGCAGGCGAAGGATCACTGGCGGCGCGGCGGCTTTTACCGGTTGCTCGACACCATGCTGTTCGATGCGGCGCATCCGCAGGATCGTTACCGCATCTTCGAGCGTTTCTATCGCCTGCCCGAACCGTTGATCGAACGCTTTTACGCCGGGAGGACCAGCGCGGCGGATAAAATACGCATCTTGTGCGGAAAGCCGCCGGTGCCCATAAGAGCGGCGATGCGAGCAATCTGGAACCAGACCCGGGCATGAGCGGTGCCAATCAATCCGGGGTTTCGGCCTCGCCCCGTTCCGCCATCGTGATCGGCGCCGGCTTTGGCGGGCTGGCGCTCGGCATCCGCCTGCAATCGGCCGGCATCGCCACCACCATCGTCGAGGCGCGCGACAAGCCCGGCGGGCGCGCCTATTTCTGGCAGAAGGACGGGTTCACCTTCGACGCCGGGCCGACCGTCGTCACCGATCCCGATTGCCTGGCCGAGCTGTGGCGTCTGACCGGTCACGACATGGCCGAGGATGTGACGCTGGAGCCGGTCTCGCCCTTCTATCGCCTGTCCTGGCCCGATGGCACGACCTTCGACTATGGCAAT
>JBFXHW010000008.1:0-23483 GCA_050176605.1 Sphingobium sp.
ACATCTGCATCGGCGTTGAGATCGGGTTGGGAACGGGGCGCGCCACCGTTTGGACCTGCGATCTCACCCACGGCTACATCTCGATCAACGCCGACTATCGCAGTTAAGTCATGGCCTCGACGTGTCTGTACCTGCTGACCAGAATTGTGGCCCGCTTCAGTCCCGAAGCGGCGACCGCGCAATGAGTGGTCTCGGACCTTTGTCAGAGGCGGTCGCCTCGCTGATGCGCGATACCGCTGTAGAAATCATCCTGCCGCGCTATCGCAATCTGGCGGCGCATGAGGTGACCGAAAAAGCCAAGGATGAACTCGTTACCATCGCGGACCGGGAAAGCGAGGATCGCCTGAGCGAGGGGTTGGCAAAACTGCTGCCCGGAGCGAAGATCGTCGGCGAGGAAGCTTGCGCGGTCGATCCTTCGCTGTTGCGACATCTGGATGATGCGCTGTGCTGGATCATCGATCCAATCGATGGAACCGGCAACTTCGCGGCAGGACGTCCTCCCTTCGGCCTGATGATCGCGCTGGCCGAGCATGGCGAGGTCGTCGCGGGATGGGTTTACGATCCTCTCACCGGCCGCCTTTGCCAAGCTGAAAGAGGCAAAGGCGCGTGGATCGGCGACATGCGGGTAAAGTCGCGCGAAAGCGGCGAAGTCTTGCCGGTAGCAGGTATTTCACCGCTGTTTGTCGATCCGGCCGAACGGGAGGCGCTCGAAAGTCGGGCGGAAGGCAGGCTGAACATGGTTGGCATCCCGCGCTGCGCGGCCGAACAATATCCCCGGATAGTCCTCGGGGAGAATGATCTGGCGCTGTTCAACCGCACGCTCGCCTGGGATCATGCGGCGGGAGTGTTGTTTCTGGAGGAAGCCGGAGGCGTCGCAGCACGCTTTGACGGTTCGCCCTATCGCATAACGTCGGAAGAGACCGGATTGCTGGCGGCGTCCTCACCCGCCATGTGGGATCGCGCAGCTAAAATACTGCTGCGCTAATGCCGCTTACCGGCGTTCACCGCTCTAACCGAACAGCCGCGCCAAACTCCGATCAAGCATCAGGAGTTGCCATAGCAGCCTGCCATGGTCGAATCTCCCAGCCCGATGCTCGCTCGCCAGCGCCGCCAAGGCTTTTGGGCTGAACCAGCCGGTCCGCGCCAGTGCCGAGCCGCTCGCAACCGAAGCGGCTTCATCCGCCAGCGGCCCTCTGAACCACTCAGAGACCGGCGTTACGAACCCCATTTTCTCGCGATAGAGAATCTGCTGAGGCAGATAGGCCTCCATTGCCCGCTTCATCAGATATTTGCCGCTGCGACCGTGAATGCGCTGGCCGACCGGCAGTCGCGCGGCGAACTCGACCAGCCGATAGTCGAGCAACGGCTCCCTCGCCTCCAGTCCAACGGCCATGCTCATGCGGTCGACCTTCGTCAGGATATCTCCGGCTAGCCAGAATTTCAGATCCGCATATTGCGCGCGATCGAGCCCGTCCCGTGCAGGCGCTTCCTCCATCACCTTCACGATCCGGTCTTCCGCGCGATGGCTGCCGAGTTGGCCAACGAACGACGGCTCATAAAGACGTTTCCGTAGCTCTGGCGTCGTGAACCCCACGGCACGGGCGTAGGCTTCGCCGCCGCTCACCGCCAGCTCCTGCAGCGTCGCCTTGGCGCGCAGCCCCCGCGGCGCCCAGTCGGCCTTGGGATGAAGGCTCCCCAAGGCACCAAACAGCGGGCGCCGGACAACATCCGGCAGAAACGACCGGACCATTCCCCCGCGATGCTGGAACAGATGGCGACGATAGCCCGCAAAGGCCTCGTCCGCGCCATCGCCAGATAGCGCCACCGTCACCTCTTCTCGCGCCAGCTCGCACAGCCGGTATGTCGGCAACGCCGACGCATCGGCGAATGGCTCGTCGAAATGCGCGACGAGCGTATCGATAAGGCCGAAATCGTCGGCCGAAACCGTTTTCTCACGATGATCGGTAGCAAAGCGGCGGGCGACAAGGCTGGCATGGCGGGTCTCGTCAAGGCTTTCGGAGTCAAAGCCGATGGTGCAGGTTTTCACCGCGCGTGGCGATGCTTCGGCCATCAGCGCCACAACACTGCTCGAATCAACGCCGCCCGAGAGAAACGCCCCCAGCGGCACATCGGCTACCATACGCTGCTTCACAGCGTCACGCATCAGGTGTGTCAGCTCATCGAGAAGCGCCGCCGGCTTGGCGGTCGACCGGTCCGCGAAGCTGACATCCCAGTATCGCACCGGCGATGCCATCGGCTTACCCTGTATCAGCCTAAGATGATGACCGGCGGCGAGTTTCCTGACACCGGCAATGATACAGCTGTCGTCGGGGACATAACCCAATGCCAGATAATCCTCGACAGCATGCGGATCGGGCTGGCGGCGGAGCAACGGATGGGCGAGCAATGCCTTCAGCTCCGATCCGAAGGCAACGCTGCCGTCCGAAAGCTCGGAATAGTAGAGCGGCTTCACCCCCAGCCGATCACGGACGAGCCAGAGCGACCGGGTCGCGCGATCATATAGCGCGAAGGCGAACATCCCGTTGAAGCGGCGGACGCAGTCCTCGCCCCACTGACGATAGGCGTGCAGGATGACTTCGGTATCACTATGCGTCCTGAAAAGGTGACCGCGCTCCTCCAGTTCGGCGCGGAGTTCCATGAAATTGTAAATCTCGCCATTGTAAGTGACGATCAGCGCTTCATCGGCAGTGGCCATTGGCTGCGCGCCACCCGCCATATCTATGATCGAGAGCCGCCGGTGGCCAAGGCCGATACCGGGCGCCGTCCAGACGCCCGAGCCATCCGGGCCACGATGCGTCATCGCGTCCGCCATGCGGCGAATGCGGTCAGGGTCGACGGGTTTTGCCGTCTGAAGATGGAAAATGCCCGCAATGCCGCACATGCAACAACGCTCTAGCGGTTTGAGGCGACAGCGTCAGCCAATTCTTCGGGGCCTCCCGCCGCATCAAGGAAGGCGGCTATCGCAGCGTCGGCGGGCGAGCGTTCGCTATCTTCCGCGGAAACCAGTATCGCCATTGCCCGTTGATTGCCCATCGTCAGTCGCGCCATCATGGCGGCGAATTTCACTGCGGCGGCATCTCCGGTCAACGACCCGTCGCCGATGCGATAGAAGCTCACGACCTGACGCTCTACCGGGCCAGGCGCGGAGATGGTTTCGCCTTTTCCGCTGGCGGGCGCGGGAGCCGATGACGACCACGACCAGCCAGTCTCCGGATCGGCGGATCCCTGTCCGAATGCGATGAGTTCGCGCCCCTCCGATTGCCTCGCATAGGCCGCGACGGCGAGATCGACGACATGCCCCTTGCCATCGGCATAGCGCCCCTGAACAAAGCGATCGGCGTTGGCGAATCGCGGTTTCCAGGGATGTTTCATTGCCACATCGCTGAAGCTCCAGCCCGGAACCGGGGGCAGCAAAAGCTGGGGCGCTTCCGTCTGCCCAGCACGCGCGGTGATGATCGCCCATGCCGGTGCGGCAGCCAGCAACGCCAGCGCGCCCGCAACGACCATGGAAAGGGGAGCATTCCCTGTCGCGCTACTCCGCACTGTTTCCGGGGTCAGAACCGGATCGCCCGGCCTGCGGTCGAAGAACGGCCATGCCGCCGCCATGACGGTCGCCATCACCAGCGCGAAGAAGAGCCAGCCATAGACGACATGATCGAAACCGGCGGCCGCGTCGATGCTGGTCCGATGAGCCACATAGATGGTCGCAAAGGCACGTATGCCGTTGGCAATGATGCAAGTCGTCAGCGCAAATATGAGAAAAAGCGCGCGGCGCATCCCTGACCGGAAGCAGACATTGCAGACGAGCACCGCATAGGCTGTCATTGCGATCAGGAACTTGGCGCCGGAGCAGGCCTCCGCCACCCTGAAATAGCCGGTGGGAATAGTGATGAATATTCCCTCGATATGGGCAGGAACGCCCGCCCAGCCGAGCATCGCAGTGGCGATCCGCGCGGTCAGCAATTGCATAGCGGGCTCCAGTTCGCTGCCGACCGGAATGAGGAAGAAGGCGTAAAAGAGCGGAAACAGCAAAGCGCGCGTCAGGATCGGCCCAAGCACCGCGATGACCGCGCCTTGCAACATGACGACAACTCCGCCGTGTCTCAGCAAGGCAAGAGACGCTGCGTCTCCAAGGAGCCAGCAAAGTGCGCCCGCCCCGAGCCAGGCCAGACCGCCCGCCCATGGCCGGGGAGTCAGCTTGCGCAGCGTGTCGATCCTCAGCGCGACGAGCCACGCGAGAAGCGGGGGAATGAAAAGGCAATGGCCATAGGTCGAACTGGTCCACCAGATATGGACCATGTCCGCGACGTCGTCGGCAAACAGCATCATGATCGCCAGCCAGAGCAATCCCGTTACAAGCAGATCGCGCCGCCATCCCGACGATCCGGCCAATGCCCTGATTTGTGGCGGGAACCGCCGCATCTGGCTCGTCACGCCCCTTCACCCAGAACGATGCCACGCAGCGGAGCGAGGCTCACCGCCCAGTCATATCGCTCTTCAACGCGCCGTCGCGCCGCCGCGCCCATAGTCACGGCGCGATCCCGGTCCTCGATCAGACTCAACACCGCGTCGGCTTCACGCTCGCGATTAGGGGCCACAATGAAGTGCTCTCCGGCAGTCGCATCAATGCCCTCGGCGGCCTGCGGACTGACGACGAGCGGCTTTCCCATCGCCATAGCCTCCAGCACCTTGTTCTGGATGCCCCGCGCTATCCTGAGCGGTGCCACCACTACATCCGCCGCAGCCAGCCATCCCCTGACATCCGGCACACCGCCGGTAACGATGACGCCGGGCAGGTTTGCGAGCGCCTCTACCTCGGGGGCCGGATTGCGGCCGACGATTGTGAAGACGCTTGTATCCAGAACCGCGCGGATTGAGGGAAAGGTGTTCCGGGCAAAGCTTACGACCGCCTGCACATTGGGGCGATAGTCCATCTGCCCTGTAAAGACGATCAACGGCCTCGATTTTGGCCTTACTTTCTCGAAATTGGCTTCAGCATTCCAGTATTGGAGATCGACGCCATTCTCGAGTGGGCGGACATCGGCGCCAACCGCTCCCGCAATCCGAACAAACAGGTCCGCTTCCGCCTCACTGACGAAAGTCGAAACTTCGGCGCGCATTGCGACATCCCGCTCGAAATCCATCAGCACCCTGCCCTCGCGCCGGTTGATCCAACCCATCGGTCCGCCCTGACCCGCGCCGTAGGCCGAATATTTCGCGCTGTCGAAATCCACGAAATCCATGATGAAGCGGATATCCGGAGGCAGATTCTTCGGCACGAAATGCGCCATCTGCGCGGAAAAGGCGACAATCGCGCCGATCGGCCGCTCGACGAGCGTCCGTTCGACCCACTGCTTCATCCGCGGATCGTCATAGAGCGATACCAGCATTGGCTGCCCCATCGCCAACCCGGCAACACCCGCAGCCACCCTGGACCGTCTGCGCTTCAGAAGGCACTGGCTGGCCGTCCATTCCGCCAGAGCGCCTGAGAATCCCGCATCCCGCTCATCGTCGGCGAAACAACCGACATGCACCGGCGCCATTCCGCGAAGCGCCTTCAGGATATGATGTGACCGGATCTTGTCGCCCCGATCCGGCGGAAAGGGGATGCGATGGGCGAGGAAGAGTATCTCGCGTGGTTGCCGGGCGGTCATGACAGATCACCCAAGCCCGCGCGCGATCAGGGGACCGAGCAGATTGGCAAGCGGCAGCGGCAACTTCTTCCACAGTTCCACCTTGCGGCGATATTGCGGGGAAAGCGGATTGATGTCGCGAGGCTCATGACCCGGCAGGCTTCTCAGGGCATAGGTGAGCGGCGTTCCCTCCCATCCCCAGCTCTTCTTCCAGGCGGCGGGGCCGGTCCCGACCTTCGACCGACCGAAATCGAAAATGCCGCAGCCGCGCTTGCGCGCATGTCCCATCAACCGGAAATATCCGACTTCGTTAGACCGCAAAGTACGCGCGGCGAGCGTCGCTCCCTGCCAATAGGGCAGGCAGACGCCATGGTGATAGAGCGAGAAGATGCTGCTGTGGGGAACCCCGTCCCGGCTGACCACAGTTATGTCGGCATCGCGTCCGAACGCCGACAGAACCCGCTCGAACAGTGCCTTGGGGAAGACGGGCGTACCGAGCCTGTGAACATTCTCCGCATAAAGCCGGTAGTGAATGTCGAGCATGCGGGGATCATTGCCGATCTCGACTTCCAGCCGGTTTTCGAGCCCTTTGCGGATTTCCGCGCGATGCTTGCGCGGAACGGCGAGCAATTGGGCGTCGTCATCCGCCTCCAGCCGCTTGGCAAACCCCAGATAGGTACCGTCGCTGAACGTCCAGCCGTCGCCCGGCATCATGCCACCGCGCAGTTCGGCGGTCGCGCAGCGATGCTCCTGTGCGAGCCGCCAGCAGCCATCGGCCAACAGCAAGGCAGTATTCGCATCTTCGGCCACTATGCCGCCGCCCACCGCGAAACCGCTCGAAACCAGAGCGCGCCCGAACAACGGCGAGCCGACCAGCACCAGGGGTACAATCCCCATTATGGCCCCGCCTCGCCGCGCGACGAGCATGAACGCGCGCTGTCTCGTTCCCTGCGCCGCAGCCATGATCCAGGCCGGACGATGAAACGGTGTCGACTCCGGACGCGCCGCAATCCATTGCTCCAGCGCTTCGACCTCTCCCGCGTCGTTCAGATCGGCAATAGAAACCGTCATGGTGCCGGCCAGCATGGCGCATCCTTTGCCTGGTGCGCGATCAGTGCGTCGATCCGGTCCCATGAAAAATCGTGCGTAAGGCGCCTCAGCTTGGCCGCCATGACGCCAAGATTGGTGTAATGGCGTATGCGAGAGCGCACGGGTGCCTGCGTGACTCTCGGCTGATCCGGATCGATTTCCCACGGATGGAGGTAGATGATGGCGGGACGCTGGTTCTGCCGGTTCACCTGCCTGATCGCCCAACGCGAGAAGGCATAGGGCAGAAGGCGGAAAAAGCCTCCGCCGCCCGCCGCGACGGTCCGACCGAAAAGGCTCGCAGTGGTGACGGGCAATTCGACGAGCGGACTTCCTTCGACAGGCCGCCACGCAAAGCGTGGCGCTTCCGGCCAGCCATAATGATCATGCGCGACCGGAGCCACGCTGCTCGAATAGCCATAGCCCTCTTCGGCCAGGATGGCGTGCGCCCATGGCGTGCGCGCATCAATCGAGAAGCTCGGCGCGCGATAGCCCTTCACCGGTATTCCTGCTGCCTGCTCCAACAAGAAACGGGATTTTGCAAGGTCCGCCCGGAATTCGTTGGCCGTAAAGGTGAACACGCGCCTATGGTCGTATCCATGGCTCGCCAGTTCATGCCCCTGATCCACGATGCGGCGAACAAGCCGGGGGTGGCGCTCGGCTACCCAGCCCAGCGTGAAGAATGTCGCCTTGGCGCCAGCATCCGCGAGTAGCGCAAGCACGGCGTCGGTATTGCGTTCGACACGCGGTTCAAGCGCGGGCCAATCATCACGCCGGATCGTCGTTTCGAACGCTCCAACCTGAAACCAATCCTCAACATCTACAGATAAAGCATTGATAATATTATTCATCAATGCCTCCCTGCCATCGTCACGGCGGCGGATCAGGCCGCGCGGGTGCCTGTCTCGTCAGACTCGACCCAGTCGACGAGCATGGTCAGCATGCGACGAAGCGCCGATTCCTGCTCGTCGCCGCGCGATTCGACGGCCGCGACACGGTCTTCCAGCAGTGCCAGACGATCCGCAAATTCCTGTTGGACGCCTCCCATGCTCCCGGACATGGTAATCACTCGGCGCAAATCCTCAAGCTCATCGCGTATCTGGTGCAATTCCATGCTGGGAACGGACCGGTCAGCTTCCTCCTCGTCCACCGCCTGAAAGGCATCGGCATCCGTCGGCGACGGACCGCCCTGCTCATCCTCGATTCCATCCAGAGCCGAGGGCGGCAGAGGCGCCGGTTCGGCATCAGTGTCGACGCCCATGTCGGCGGCTACCGCCTCTACAACCTGGCCGTCAATTTCTCGCAGCCGGTCGATCGCGCCCAGCAAAAGTACCCGGCTCATCAGGGCGTTGATTCTACGAGGAATCCCGTCTGTCGCACGGTAAACGGCTGCAAAGCTGTTCGCCGTAAAATGCGGATTGCCTGCCCACCCAACCAGCGACAGGCGGTGCTTCACATAATATTCGACTTCACTCGCAAGCATCGGTTCGAGATGGTGTGTGGCAATCACACGCTGGCGCAATTGCTCCAGTTCGTCTGACTTGAGCAGATCGCGGAACTCGGGCTGGCCGAGAAGGAATATCTGCAACAGCGACTGGCCCCCGAGCTGGAAATTGCTCAACATGCGCAATTCCTCGATGGCCGAGATACCCAGTCCCTGCGCTTCATCGACGATCAGCAGCGTCCGCAGCCCGCGCCGCGCCTGGGAATGCAGGAAAGCTTCAATACGCTGGAGCAACTGGGCCTTGGGCAAAGCCTCTTCGGTGATTCCGAACTGCTGGGCGACGAGACGAAGCAGATCGTCACCTTCGACCTGCGTGGAGACGATCTTCACCGCGGTCAGCCGCGCCGGATCAATTGTCGACATCACATGCCCGACCAGCGTGGTCTTGCCGGCACCGATATCGCCGGTGATGACGATGAACCCCTCGCCCTGCGCCATTCCATAACCGAGATAGGACAGCGCCTTGCGGTGAGTCGCGCTCTCGAAATAGAAATGCGGGTCGGGCGTCAGCTGAAAAGGCCGGCCGTTGAACTGATAGAACTGATCGTACATTCCTGTTTCCTCATGAGAGCGGGATCTTCCGCCCTGCCCTCCGGTCAGAATTGATAGCGAACGCCCACCTGCCCCAGCAGGCTGACGATGGTTTCGATGTTGGATGCGTCTATTGCGTCGAGTCCCAGTGCCGCTTGCGCGCTCAGGCGGCGTCCAAACAGGCGGTTATAGGTGACGTAGCTGCCATAGTTGGTGAAATCGATGCCCCCGGGCGCAGCGTCATAATAGTTGGCGTACAGCGTTGCGCCCAGGCTGGATGCGATATCGAGCTTCATGCCGCCAAACAGCTCGGCATAATAATAGTCGTCCCGTGTGCCGTTGAAGGCGGAGAAGATCGTACCGCGCGGAACGATAAACTTGCGCTGCGACCAGCCCATTCCCGCACCCCAGTTCCACCGGTTTTCGGTGCGGGAATATTGTGCCGATATGCCGCTGTGCCGATAGTTGGAGGCATTGATGGCCGACAGCGCATCGTTGAAGCAGGTGCCGCCATTTGTTCCGCCTGCGCACCCCGTGAGGTCTCCGCTGAACGGATTGCGCGATACATTGAAACCGGCTGTCGGCAGCGCGATCAGGTTGCCGTGCAGCGCGCGTCCAAAACTGTCTATCGTGTCATAATAGGCGATCTGCAGCAGACTTGACGGGCTCATCCGCCAACTGAAACTGCCGATATAGTGCATGCTGTCATAACGGCGGCCGATGCGCGCCTCCAGCGAGGTGCGGGGGCTCGGCCTCCAGAGCACACCGACATCCCAGATAAGGCCATCGACATCATAGGCGATCAGGCGTGGAACGGATGTGTCGGAAACAAGGCCGCCATGGCGCCCGATCACCGGATTGCCGCTACCGTCAAGCAGCGCTGCGCGCTGGCTGATACGTATATCCTCGTAGCCGACACCGCCGACCAGCGCGAGCGTGGGCGAAACCGGAACAGTGACGTCACCGCGAACCCATTTGCCGACATAGCGCTGGTCGAGTTCGGTCACATCTTCGCGATCGAAGCCGGCGCTCAGTTCCCATCCGAACGGAAGGTCACCCGGCCCCATTCCGACCGAAACATTCGCGGTCTGATAGACGCTTTCGTCGAACACGCCGAGCACGGGAACGCCGCCGATGGCGAGGTTCACATCGTCGTCGACCCGGCTGTAGCCTATATGATAGGCAGCCTTGACCGTGACGTCGTCAATCCTGTGCGTGAAGCTGGGGCCGACATAGGCCGAATAGACATGGGTGACGGCGTCGCCTGCGCTTACCAGTGACCCGCTGCCGCTCGTAAAGCCGTCCGTGCGTACGCGCGTCGCCAGCGCACCGCCCTCCACGCTCAGCGTTTCCGGCGTGACCATGAAGCGACCACGAACAATGCCCGAGACGATATCGCTGTCAGGGGCGCGGTCGCCCCAGCCGAACTGATGCTCATATCGGATGCTGGCAACGCCTTCTGCCCACCGCGCCGAACCGGATGCGTCGATGCCGACGGCGACGGAGGTGTAGGTCAGCACATCATCGCTGCCGCCCTTCAGATTGGCGATGAAGGTCTGGTCAAGTTCGATATAGGGCGTGACCTCGCTGCGCGCCTCAGCCCGCAGCGGCGCGGTCGCCACGCAGAAGGCGAGCGCGGAAAACAGCCGAACCAGCGAGAAGCGCCCCGATTTCATTCGCCCTGCTTGCCATAATAGGTACCGAAGCGGCGACCGCTCGCGGAAAATTTGACACCGTTCAGCAGCAACTGGATATGCCTGCATCCCTTCAGCAGGTCGGCGGCGTCTCGCAGCGCCGTTTCGGTCGTGCTGTCGGCGCGAACGACCAGCAGCGTCTGGCCGACATGCGAGGCGAGTACGGAGGCCGCAGAGGCCGCGAGCAGCGGTGGCGAATCGAAGATCACGACCCGGTCCGGACGCCCCGACACCAGCGCGGCGATGACATCATCCGTGCGTGTGGAAGCAAGATATTCGGCATCGCGCTCGCTGCCCTGTCCGGCGGGCAGAACGGCCAGATTCGCGAGATCGGTGCGGATGACAATATCCTCGACACGAAGCGCCGGATTTGTCAGTACGTCCATCAGGCCGGTCTCGCCGGAGAGGCCAAAAAGCGCCGGGATACCGGGCTTGGCGAAATCCGCGTCCACCAGCAGCACCTCCAGATCGCCCTCTGCTGCCAGTGAAAGCGCGAGATTGGCTGCGCACCAGGTCTTGCCGTCACCGGGATGAGCCGAGGTGACAAGTATCACATTGCCGTTGGGAACGGCGTCCTGGCCCCGCTCACCGCGCATAGCCGAGATCAGTTCCCGCTTTACGATACGGAATTCCTCAGCAAGCCCGCTGATCGCGGCGCCGGGCACCAGAAGGCCGCTTTCCGAAAGCGATGCGCGATCGAGCGTCTGAACCTCCCCACGCCAATCCGCCGCCCGAACGTGGCTGGCCGGTGCTCCTTCGGAGGAAACGTCAGCACGCACGGGTGGCCGCGCGCTCTCCCGCGCTGGCGGCATCATGTCCGCCGGTATGTCGAGTGGTGGCAAGGCCGCCCCCCGCAGCGCGCCGCCCAGATCGAATATCTCAGCCGCGCGTTCGAGCAGGCCCCTGGCGCTCTTGCCGGATGATACCCGGGGAATATCCTGTTTGCCCATGTCCGGTTTATCCCTCACGCCAGACCGCGCTGGATGAACTCGACGACGATCAGCAGCAGACAGGCCGCGCCGAGCGCAGCGCATCCGCCAGCGAAAAGCCTCAGCTTGTGGCTGCGCTCCGCAAGCTGCGTCGGATTGAGCGTTTCCGTGATCGACCCGATGACTGGAAGACCGGTCGCCTTGGCGAGACGAGCCGCCGTCGGGAAGGTGGCACGCACTTGCCCCATGGCAAATGCCGCGCCGATACCCGCGCAGATGCCGACGACCAATACGCCGATCAGCAACAGCGGACGGTTGGGCGATGCGGGCGCGGTCGGCACGCTCGGCGGGTCGATGACGCGGAACGTCGCGCCCTTGGTCTCGCTCTGAACATCACCGCGCAGGCGGACCTCCTCGCGGTCGGAGAGAAGCTTGTCATATTGCTTCTTGATCACGTCATAGTCGCGATCGACCTTTTCCAGCTCGGCGGCCGTAGCCGGGTCTGACGCGCGCAATGCTGCCAGCGCATCAAGATCAGACTGGATCTGCGCCTTGCGCGCCTGCAGTGCCTGAACAGTGGCAGCGCGCTCAGCCTGCATCGATTTCAGCGACAGATAAGCAGGATTTGGCGTCCCGGCCGTGCGGACGCCCCCTTCGCCCTGCGCTCGCAAGGCGGCGATCTGGCGATTCAGGGCGACGACATCGGGATGATCATCGGTCCACCCTCTCGCTTTTGCGCTGGCAAGTTCTGCCTGCGCGGACGCAAGGGCCGAATTGCCGGTCGAACCGCCGCCAACGGTTGCGGCCGTGCCGGCGAGCTGACCATTCATCGCAGCCAGCGCGCTTTGCGCGCCCATGAGCTGTGACTCGATCTGGCCAAGCTCAACACGCGCTGCATCGGCGCGATCGGACAGAGAACCGACACCAGGAAGGATGGTGCCATATTTCTGTTCAAAGGCGGCGCGTTGCTGCTCAGCCTCGGTCAGCGCCTTACCGCGTTCGGCAATCTGCTGATCGAGAAACGCTATACCCTGCTGTGTCTCGTCGCGGCTTCCCGTAATATTTTCCTGCTGAAAGATATCGATCAGCTTCTGCGTGATCTGGGTCGCGAGCCGGGCGTTGGTGCGGTCCGAATTGCCGCTGTCGGCCATCGTTGTGGTGATCTCGAACAGATTGTCCTGGCTCGAAACGATCTTGATCCGTTCACGCAGGGCAGCCGCGCGCGCCGCGACATCGCGATCATTGGAAACCGTTCCGGCGAGGTCGGTCCCACGCACGACCTTCTCAAGATTGACGGCGCTCGCCAGCGTTTGGCGCAGACCATCCAGATTTTTCTGCTGCTCAACAGGAGAGATGCCGACCTTGTCCTGGATCACCGACTGTGTCGCGACATAGACTCGCGCCTTTGACTCATAAGAATTGGGAACCAGCGAGACACCGAGCCAGCCCAGCGCGCAGACCGCCCACGCCACCGCCAGCGCAAGCCAGCGGCGGTTCCAGACCCCGTGCAGGGCGATCAGCAGTTCGTCATAAAGGCTCGGCATCCGCGCGCTTTCCGTTCCTGACTGTCAGAACATGCTCTCCGGAATGATGATAACATCGCCCGGCGCCAGCAGGACATTCGCCTTGGTGTCGCCTCGCTTGATAAGATCGTTGATCCGCAGCGCATATTCGGTCTGCTTGCCGCTTTCCCGATCATAGCGCACAAGCCGCGCCTTGTTTCCGGCCGCATACTCAGACAGCCCCCCCACCGCGATCATGGCGTCGAGCAGCGTCATGTTGGCGCGATAGGGAATGGAGGCCGGCTTTTCCGTCGCACCGACCACGCGAATCTGCTGGCTGAACGTGCCCGAGAAATTGTTCACGATCACGGAGACCAACGGATTCTCTATATAACGGGTAAGTGCGACCTTGATATCCTCGGCCAGTTCCTTCGGCGTCTTGCCGACGGCAGGCATATCGGTGATCAGCGGCGTCGTAATGCGTCCGTCGGGTCGCACCTGTACCTTGGCACCGAGTTCCGGATTGCGCCACACGAAGATGGTAAGCTCGTCGAGCGGTCCGATCACATATTGCTCGCCCGGCCCTTCCTGCGCGGAAACGAAGGAAGCGGGCGGCAATTCGGGGCCGCGGGAACCGCCGGCACATCCGGTCAGCAAAAGGGCCGGGACCGCCAAAACGGCAAGAATTTTCGCAATTCGCTCAATCAGCATACCAGTTACCTCAATCGCTCCATGGCCGCACGGTCGATCCTCCCGGGAAAGGACGCAGGATATGGAGGCTCCAACACTAAATCCTATTGCTCACAAAGGATGAACATACCGTTAGGTTTAACCCGAAATCACCCTCATTCGGGAGGGGTTTCCGGGGTCAAATCATGATTTCGCGCGCGGGCTGATGACCGAGGAAAGCGGCCGGCGATGCACTCGCGCCATAGGCCCCAGCCATGAAGAGCGCGACGATGTCACCGGGTTCGACCGGCGGCAGCATCACGGCGTCGGCCAGCCGGTCGAGCGGCGTGCACAGACAGCCGACGATCGTGACCGGCGCTTCGGCCGGCGCAGCCCCGAATTTGTTTGCGATAGCAACGGGATAGTTCCGCCGGATCACGGTGCCGAAATTACCGCTCGCCGCAAGCTGGTGATGAAGGCCGCCATCGACCACCGCGAAAGTCTCGCCATGGCTGCGCTTCACATCGATCACTCGCGTGAGATAGACCCCCGCCTCCGCGACGAGATAGCGTCCAAGCTCCAGCGCAAAGGCGCTTTCCTCAAGAATATCGGGCGCCAGCGTGATGAACTCTTCCAGCGCCAGCCCGATCGGTCGCGGATCGAGCGGCATGTCTCCGGGAAAATAAGGCACGCCGAAGCCGCCGCCCAGATTGACCAGCGGCGGCGTAACGCCAACCTCATCTGATAACCGCGCGGCGAGCGAGAGGGTCGCAGCCTGTGCCTCTATGATCGCCGATGCGTCGAGGGCCTGGCTACCAGCAAAGATATGCCAGCCGCGCCAGTCTGCACCCGCCGCCAGCAATGACTTCGCCAAGGCGACAGCGCGGTCTGCGTCGACACCGAACGGCTTTGCACCGCCGCCCATCTTCATGCCCGATCCCTTGAGGTCGAAATCAGGATTGATGCGCACTGCAAGGCGCGGCCGGACACCGACAGATTCCGCTATCCGGAGCGCGCGGGCTGCTTCGCCTTCGGACTCAAGATTGACTGTCACGCCCGCCATTATCGCCGCGCGCAGTTCCTCGTCGCGCTTGCCCGGTCCGGCGAAACTGATCGCATCAGGTGCCATTTCGGCGGCCAGCGCTCTGTCAAGTTCGCCCCCCGATGCGATGTCGAATCCATCGACCAGTGACGTCATGGCCTCAAGCAGAGGCGGAAACGGATTGGCCTTTATCGCGTAATGAAGGTGCAGGCAGTCGGGCATGGCTGCGCGCAAATCGGCCACGGTGGCACGGATGATATCGAAGTCGTAGACGAAAAGCGGAGTATCGCCCGCTTCATCCACAAGCGCCGCTGCGCCACATCCGCCCAGGAGAAGCATCTCCTCTTCCGCGGCAAACCAGCGTGGGACGGTACCCATGGGTTTCATGCCGGGCTCTCCTCAGGTTCCCTTGCCAACGAATGCGCCAAACCGGCCCGGTCGATCTTTCCGTTCGGGTTGCGCGGAAAAGCGGGCAGGACGCGAATCTCCCGTGGCATCATGAAATTGGGAAGCTCGGCCTTGAGATGCGTGGTCAGCGCATCGACCACTTGGACTTCGGCCATGCCTCCAGAGAGCCTCACGAGCAGCATGACGGCCTGGCCCAGACGATCATCGGGCGCGCCGAGAGCTACCGCCTCCGCGATTCCCGGAACTGCCTGTGCCACTTCCTCCACCTCGGTCGGACTGATGCGGTTCCCGGCCGATTTTATCATGGAATCATCACGGCCAACAAATGCAAGCAGCCCGTCCGAATCGCGGCGAACCGTGTCGCCGGACCAGACAGCCACGCCGCCATAGCTGGAAGCGGGGGGCGCGGGGCGGAAACGCTGGGCCGTGCGCATCGGATCGTTCCAGTAACCCTGAGCCACCAGCGGGCCGCAATGGACAAGTTCTCCCGCTTCTCCGTCCGCGGTGATCGAGCCATCCTCGCGGCAGACCAGAATTTCGGCGTGCGGGATTGCGCGCCCCATGCTCTCGGGATGGCTCGCGACCAGATCGGGCGGCAAATAGGTCGAACGGAACGCCTCAGTCAGGCCATACATGGGATAGATGTCAGCGTTGACGAACAGTGCTGCCAGCTTTTCGACCAGCATGCGTGACAATGCCCCGCCGCTGTTGGTGATCCGGGCCATTCGTGCCGCTGTTTCTGTCGGCCAATTGGCTTCCGTCAACTGGACCCAGAGTGGCGGCACACCCGCAAGCGTCGTGATGGCCTCGCGCTCGACCGCCTTGATGACATCGCGCGCCGCGAGATAATCGAGCGGGACAACCGCGGCTCCCGCCACCCAGGTCGAAAACAACTGGTTCTGGCCGTAGTCGAAGCTCAGCGGCAATACGCCCAGCACGCGGTCGTCCGGCGTCAGGCCCAGATAGTCGGCGACGGAAACGGCACCCAGCCACAAATTACGGTGCGAGAGCATGACGCCCTTCGGCCTGCCTGTCGAACCGCTGGTGTAAAGGATTGCCGCGAGCGTGGAAGGATCCGCGGTGGACGGCGGCATCGGCGCGCAAACCTCCGCCGCCTGCATCGCTTCCGTCTCGGTGCGCGCCAGACATCCTGCAGGGAAATCTTCTGAGGTCAGGGTTGCAAGACGGCTTGCTGTCGCGACCAGCAGCGATGCTCCGCAATCTGCGAGAATATGCGCGACCTGCGATCGTTTCAGCAGCGGGTTTACGGGAACATGGACCAATCCGGCTCTTGGCGCCGCGAGCGGCATAAGGCAGGCGGCAAGGCCCTTGGCAGTCCATGTCGCGACGCGAGCGCCCGGAGGGAAACTGAGGTCGGCCAGCCATGTGGCTAGTCGGCCAACCCTTTCTTCCAGTCCGGCGTAGGTCAGCGGCCCCGCCCTGCTACCCAGCGCCAATGCATCCGCAGCGCCCATCAGCGGCAGATGATCTAGGGGCTGTTCAGGCGATTCGCTTAACCTCATTCGCACAACTTTCCGCTATAAGGCCCTCATGCCGATGGATAGTGACAATCGTCCACCAAATGAAGTGACGACGACCTTGGTATCGCCCGCTGCCGATCACGGCTTCCTGCGCCCGGCATGGTTCGACATGCTCGCGCGTCATTGTTTTGCCGGACACAGGCTGCTGATGGAGCGAGTTGACCTTAACGGCGCTTCCGTCATACTCCCTCTTGTCGACGATGGCGACCGCCTCTCCGCTCTCGCCAATTATTACAGCTTTTCCTATGGACCGATGTTCAATGGCACCGAAGACCCCGGCCGCCGGATCGCACTGTTGCGCGAATTGGCCGTGGACCTACGGAAGTCATATCGGCGCATCTCACTCTATCCGCTTCTGGACGACGACGGCACAGCCCAAATGCTGCAGCGGGCGTTCCGGTCCGCTGGATGGATCGCGCTGTTGACGGACCAGAACAGCAATCACTATCTCAACGTTGATGGGCGCGATTTTGCGGCTTATTGGGCAAGAAGACCGGGAGCCCTTCGTTCGTCGGTAAGGCGCAAGAGCTCCAGGTCGAGAGCCTATGAGTTCGCCATCCACCCCATGATCGATGATGAACTCTGGAACGACTATCGGGCGGTTTATGGCGCTAGCTGGAAGAATGCCGAGCCTTACCCAGCCATGGTCCGCGCGATAGCGGAAGAGGCAATGTCGCGCGGCGCGTTACGCCTGGCTTTCCTGCGCAGAGAGGGCGTTCCAGTTGCCGCGCAGATCTGGACGATCGAAGGCGACACCGCCTGCATCCATAAGATCGCGCACGACAGCGCGGAAGACTCGGGATCGCCGGGGACGCTGCTTTCTTGCCATATGTTCGAACATATGATCGACCGCGAGAAGGTTGCCCATATCGACTATGGCACCGGCGGCAACGCATATAAGGGCAACTGGATGGAGCGGCAGCGCCCGATGCTGAGGCTCGACTGCTTCGATCCACGCCGGGCTACGACATGGATTCCGGCGGTCAGAACGCGCATTTCCCAGCTTGTCGGCCGACCATCTTGACGCTAGAGCCGCAGAAATGCGTGGAAAGACAGCCAAAACAGCAACAGATCAGTTTTCGCTGGAAGATCGCCTGCGGGTAACGCTGCAGGAAGTCCTCGGCCTGAACGATGAGATAACCCAAGCGATGATGGCCAATTCCGAATTGTTCGGTTCCCAGCCGGAGCTCGACTCCATGGCGGTGGCGACTCTGCTGACCGAGATCGAGGACCGGTTCCAGGTCGTCATCGACGATGATGATGTCGATGGGGAGATTTTCGAGACATTCGGCGCGTTGACCGCTTTCATTGCCGGAAAGATCGACCAGGACAGCTGATCCAGCGGATTATTCGGCTGCCTTGGCCGCCGCGAAATCGGCTTCGGCAAGGAAATGCTCAGCATCCAGCGCCGCCATGCATCCCATCCCCGCCGCCGTGACGGCCTGACGGTAGATCTTGTCGGTAACGTCTCCAGCGGCAAAAACACCGGGAATGGCGGTGCGCGACGTCCCTTTATCGACCACCAGATAGCCCTCGTCCATTTCGAGCTTGCCAGCGAACAATTCCGTCGAGGGCTTGTGGCCAATGGCTACAAACGCACCGTCGGCCGGTTCGTGCGATTCCGCTCCCGTCACCGTATCGACCAGATCAACGCCGACCAGCCCGGCCGGGTCGCCTCCACCCACGAACCGCTTGACCGCCTTGTTCCACAGGATCTTGATGTGCGGATGCGCCAACAACCGTTCCTGCAGGATCTTTTCTGCTCTCAGCGAGTCGCGACGGTGGATCAGGGTCACGTCCTGGCTGTGGTTGGTCAGGTAAAGCGCCTCCTCGACCGCAGTGTTACCGCCGCCGATCACGACCACCTTCTTGCCGCGATAGAAAAAGCCGTCGCAGGTCGCACAGGCCGAAACGCCCTTGCCCGAATATTCCTGCTCACCTTCGGCACCCAGCCATTTGGCCTGTGCACCGGTACAGATCACCAGAGTGTCGCAACTATAGACGGCGCCACCATCCCCTTTGAGACGGAACGGCCGCGATGACAGATCCACATCGACAATCTGGTCCCAGATCATTTCCGCACCAACATGCTCTGCCTGTGCCTGCATTTCCTGCATCAGCCACGGCCCCTGGATTACGTCACGGAACCCGGGGTAATTTTCGACATCAGTGGTGATCGTGAGCTGCCCACCCGGCTGGATACCCTGCACCACAATCGGCTTCAGACCGGCGCGCGCGCCATAGATCGCCGCTGAAAGCCCGGCGGGCCCGGAACCCAGAATCAGCATGCGGGTGTGGACAGGGTCAGTCATCGGCAAATCCTCAAGCGTGTCGGCGATTGAAGCCCACATAAGCCGCCCGCGCACCGAAGCAAGTGCACGACCGCCCTAGAATTGCTTGCAGGGCATGAATCCGGACTATTCCACCGTCACCGACTTGGCCAGATTGCGCGGCTGATCGACATCGGTGCCCTTGGCCACCGCAACATGATAGGCCAGCAACTGCACAGGGACCGCATAGACCAGCGGGGCAATAAGCGGATGCACCTTCGGCATCTCGATCGTCGCCATGCATCCGTCCCCGGCCTGCGCGATACCTTCGGCATCGGAGATCAGCACGACCTTTCCGCCGCGCGCCTGAACCTCCTGCATGTTGGAGACGGTCTTTTCGAACAAGGGTCCCGATGGAGCGATGACGATGACCGGCACCGCCTCGTCGATCAGCGCGATAGGCCCATGTTTCATCTCTCCCGCAGCATAGCCCTCGGCATGGATATAGCTGATTTCCTTGAGCTTCAGCGCGCCTTCCAGCGCCATCGGATAGTCCGGCCCACGCCCCAGATAGAGCACGTCCCGCGCCGGCGCGATCAGATGCGCCATCGCCTCGATTTCGGCGTCATGGCCCAGCGCCTGATTCATTGCAGCTGGGGCTTCTGCGAGATGCTCAACGATTTCCGCCTCTTGTGCAGGGGAAAGATGGCCGTTGGCGCGGGCAAGATTGGCAGCGAGCGCGGCAAGTACCGCGAGCTGGCAAGTGAAGGCCTTGGTCGAGGCAACGCCGATTTCGGGCCCGGCATTGGTCGGAAGCAGCAGATCAGCCTCCCGTGCCATGCTGCTCGTCGGCACGTTGACGACGACGGCGATGATCTGCCCCTGCTCGCGCGCGTGGCGCAAGGCCGCCAGCGTGTCAGCCGTCTCTCCCGACTGGCTGATGAAAAGCGCGAGGCCGCCCGGCTCCAGCACCGGATCGCGATAGCGAAATTCGCTCGCGACATCGATATCGACGGGAATCCGCGCGAACTTCTCAAACCAGTATTTGGCGACCAGCCCGGCATAATAGCTTGTTCCGCAGGCCACGATCGTCACGCGCCTGACGCTGCCCAGATCAAAATCCATGTCCGGCATCGCCACCTGATTGTCCAGGCGCCGGAGGTAGGAACGCAGCGTCTGCGCCACGACCACCGGCTGTTCGTAAATCTCCTTCGCCATGAAGTGGCGATGATTGCCCTTGTCGATGGTGATGCCGGACACGCCGGAAATAACCACCGGCCGTTCCACCGGATTGTTGTCCTTGTCGAAGATTCGTGCACCGTTGTGCGTGATGACGACCCAGTCACCCTCCTCCAGATAGGATATGCGTTGCGTCAACGGCGCCAGAGCCAGCGCGTCGGAGCCGAGATAAGTCTCTCCTTCGCCATAGCCCACGACCAGCGGCGAACCGAGCCGCGCACCGATCAGCAATTCCGGATGTGCGCGAAACAGGATGGCAAGCGCGAACGCACCGTGCAAGCGTGGCAAGACCGTCGCTACCGCCTGTTCCGGGGTCGCACCGCCCTCAATCAGGTCGCTCACCAGATGGGCGACGACCTCCGTGTCGGTCTGGCTTTCGAAATGGCGACCCTTTGCGATAAGTTCTTCGCGCAACGGCTTGAAATTCTCGATAATTCCATTGTGAACGAGGGCGACCTCACGGGTCGCATGCGGATGAGCATTGCTGGTTGTCGGCGCGCCATGCGTCGCCCAGCGGGTGTGAGCGATGCCCGTCGTACCGGGAAGAGGTTCGCCTGCCAGCTCCTTCACCAGATTGGATAGCTTGCCCTCGGCCCGGCGGCGCTCGATCGCGCCGTCGAAGACGGTGGCAACACCCGCGCTGTCATAGCCACGGTATTCGAGGCGCTTCAGGCCATCGACAAGCCGCTCAGCGACATCTTCCCTGCCAACAATTCCAATGATGCCGCACATTATTTCGCCGCCTTCTTCGCCTTCATGATCTCGCGGAACCGGGCTGCCCAGCCCGGCTTTTCCTCCTGTGGTGGACGGACAAGCGCGAGCGAATCTACCGAAACATCCTTCGTCACCACGCTTCCCGCACCGACAATCGCGCCTTCGCCGATGGTCACGGGCGCGACCAGCGCGCTGTTGGATCCGATGAACGCCCCCGCGCCGATCTGCGTCTCATATTTAAGAAAGCCGTCATAGTTGCACGTGATCGTGCCTGCCCCGATATTGGCGCCAGCCCCGACGCTGGCATCGCCGATATAGGAAAGATGGTTGGCCTTCGCGCCCTCACCCAGCCGGGCCTTCTTGATCTCGACGAAATTGCCGACCTTTGCGCCCTGACCGATATCGGTGCCGGGCCGCAGCCGGGCATAGGGTCCGATTTCGGCTTTCCGGCGGACTATCGTGCCTTCCAGATGAGAAAAGGCATGGATCGTGACGTTATCCTCGATCGTGACTCCCGGTCCGAACACGACATTGGGTTCGATCACGACATCGCGGCCAAGGACCGTATCATGGGAGAAGAAGACGGTTTCCGGGGCGACCAGCGTCGCGCCCTCTATCATAGCGCGTTGCCGACGTTGGGCCTGCCATTGCGCCTCTACCACAGCCAGCTCGACGCGGCTGTTCACGCCCGCCACTTCGTCGGGCTGGGTTTCGATCACCGCGCTCGCAGCGCCCGGGAGCATCACGATGTCCGGCAGGTAATATTCGCCCGCCGCATTGTCGTTGCCGATAGCATCGAGAAGAACGAAGAGATCGGCCGCGCGGACCGCCATCAGTCCGCTGTTGCAAAGCGTGACGGCGCGTTCTTCCGGCGAAGCATCCTTGTATTCCACCATCTTTTCGATCATGCCCTGCGGGGTTGCGATGATCCGGCCATAGGCCAGGGGATCGTCGGGCCGGAACCCCAATACAACGGCGCGAGGGCCATCGCCCGCATTCAGGCGTTCGATCATCGCCCGCATGGTCTCGGTGCGCACCAACGGAACATCGCCATAAAGAATGAGAACATCACCGGCGAAATGTCCGAGAGCTTCGCGTGCCTGGGCAACCGCATGGCCGGTGCCGAGTTGCTCTTCCTGCACGGCGATGGTGACACCCTGCCCCCTGACGGCAGCTTCGACCTGCTCACGCCCCGCGCCAATCACTACGACTTTCGCCTGCGGCCCCAGCACATCAACGCTCGCAAGCAGGTGTAGCAGCATCGGCCACCCGGCAATCGGATGCAGGACCTTGTGCAGAGCGGACTTCATCCGTGTTCCCTGCCCTGCCGCCAGGATAATCACCGCCAATGGTCTTTCGGATGCCGTGCCGGTCACTTTTCGTCCGATTCCCTTTGCCAAGAGCCTTTCAGCGCCCTCTGCCATGTTTGGCTTGCCTTTGCCACCACGGAGCGGGCATTTGCGCCGCATGACAGAAATTGCTTTCGATATCGTTGGCTTCGACCTTGACGGCACGCTCGTCGACAGCAGCATCGATCTTGCCGCCGCCGTCAATCATGCGCTCGCTACGATCGGTCTGCCCCAGCATGGCGTGGAAGAGGTCAAGCGCTTCGTGGGCAAGGGCACACGAGTGATGCTGGAGCGCGCGCTCAAGGCCTCCGGCGACTATTCGAAAGAACGGCTGGAAATGCTCTCTCCCGTTCTGATGGACTATTATAAGGATCACCTGGCCGACCACACACGCCCCTATCCTGGCGCGCTGGCAGCAATGGGGGCATTGCGCGAACGGGGCATCCGGCTGGCCGTCTGCACCAACAAGGCCGAACGCTTCACAATGCCGCTGCTCCGCCAACTGGGCCTGGATCACATGTTCGATGCGGTGGTCGCCGGGGATACGGTCGGCGTCGCCAAACCAAGGCCGGAACCGGTGCTTGCCATGGTTGAGCGCGCGGGAGGCGGGCGCGCTGTTTTTCTGGGCGATACCTCCAACGACATCGATGCCGCGCAAGCAGCGGGAATCGCCAGCATCGCCGTGAGCTTCGGTTTCGTCGATGCGGCGGCAGATCTTGGCGCCGACGCCATCCTCGATCATTTCGACGCTCTGGTGCCAATGCTCGAAAGATGGCCGGTCTAGCCGGGGCGATATCCCCTGCTCCATTTCGTCCAGAGATGGCGGGCGAGCATCAACGGCGGCATGCGCAGAAAGTGCGAACGGATGTAGAAGGCAAAGCCGAGCCATTTGCGGCTATCCCTGCCCCAACCATCGCGCGACAGCAGACGGACCGCGAAAATCCGGTCGGCAATTCGCGGAGGCAGCCTGGTTTTTTCGCCGAAAAGCGCACAAACGAGCCGGCGCGCCCGCGAGAGCTGGTTACTCAAGCCATGAAGCGCGGCGCGTTTCTCCAGATCAGATATATTATCAACATCATTCATTAAACATCTTATATCCCACAGATTTCTGAGACCACCCGAGAGATCGCCATCGGCCAGCAGATGCGCGACGGCATGACACACGCGATCCTCCGGCGACAGAATCGCAACACCGTCGGAGAGTTCTACGGCATCGGCTATCAGCGCGCTTGCATCTGGAGCGACTTTCGCCGTCAACGGCAAAATCGTGCGATGCACGTCGATCATCCGGTCGCGCGTCCGATGGATCATCGGCGGCAATTCGTGCATCCAGCGCCGGTAATAGGCATCG
>JBFXHW010000009.1:0-22141 GCA_050176605.1 Sphingobium sp.
TTTCACCGCAGCAAGGGCGCCCCAACGCGGGTGATCATCGGCCCCTACGAGCATCACAGCAACATCCTGCCTTGGCGGGAAAGCGGTGCCGAGGTGATCGAGCTCGGCGAGGATGCGCTGGGCGGTCCGGACCGGAACGAGTTGCAGGCGGCGCTGGAACAATCGCACGGATATGCGCGCACTATCTGCGCTTTTTCTGCCGCGTCCAACATCACCGGCCTGATGGCGGATGTCCCGGCGCTGACGAAGATCGTCAAGGACGCCGGTGCGCTGATGGTGTGGGACTATGCTGGGGGAGGGCCCTATCTGCCGATCGCCATGTGCCCGTCGCCCGGCGCCGAGATCGATGCGATCGCTATCTCTCCGCACAAGTTCGTCGGCGGGCCGGGGGCTTCGGGCGTTCTCATCGTGCGGCGCGATGCCGTCGTCACGACGCGGCCGGTCATGCCGGGCGGCGGCACCGTCGCTTTCGTCTCGTCCACGGTCCACGATTATGTCGAGGATATCGAGGAAAGGGAGGAAGCCGGAACGCCCAACTATATCGGCGACGTTCGCGCGGCGCTCGCCTTACTCGTCAAGGATGCGATCGACGCGGAAACGCTGAAGCGGCGCAATGTCGAACTGGCGAAGAAGGCGATTGGGGTTTGGCGGCATGCGGAAGGACTGACGATTTTGGGACCGCTCGACATGGATCGCCTGCCGATTTTCTCTTTTCTCGTCGGCGACGGGCGGGGCGGCTATGTTCATCCTCAGCTCGTCACCCGTATATTGAGCGATCGGTTCGGTATCCAGGCGCGGGGCGGCTGCGCTTGCGCCGGCCCCTATGCCCATCGTCTACTCAATATCGATCCCGATCGGTCGGAGCGGTTGCGCAAGGAAATACTGGCGGGTGACACCCGCAACAAGCCCGGATTCACGCGCCTCAACCTCAGCCCGTTCATGTGCAACGAAAAGGTCGATTTCCTGATCGACACGGTTGCCTGTCTGCCGAAGACGCTGGCCGAGTTGGGCGCGTGCTACCGCTTCGATTCGGAGCGCGATCTGTTCGAAGCGCCGCAGCAGGCGCGCGGGGCTTGATCGGATAAGTCACCTGTAGCACCATGTCCGACGTTCTACGGGGGAGGAACGTCATGATGACGGCAGCACAGGCTCCGGTCGCTTCGGTCACGGTAGCGCGCGATCTTGCGGTGAGCGATATCCGCGCCGCGCTCGCCGCTGGATGGCGGGACTTCGCGGCGCATCCCCTATTCGGGCTGTTTTTCGCGGCGATTTACGTCGCCGCCGGAAATTTCCTGTATTTCGCGCTGTTCATGCGGGGCGAAGCCGCATGGCTGGTCCCGGCCGCGGCCGGATTTCCGCTGCTTGCGCCGTTCATCGCTGTTGGCCTTTACGAAGTGAGCCGCCGCCGCGAGGCAGGCCTGCCGATGAAATGGCGATCGATCCTGGGCGCGCTGCTTGGACACGGTGACGATCAGTTGCTGATGATGGGCGGCTTCATATTCGTGGGCTTTACCTTCTGGATCATCCTTGCCCATGGCATTTTCGCGATCTTCCTCGCGGAATCCGGCATCGGGTCGGAATCGCTCGATCTACTGATCACCGGGCCAGGCATCATGATGCTGTTGGTGGGCGGTGCCGTGGGCGCCCTGATGGCGCTGGCCTTTTATTCAATCACGGTGATCAGCCTGCCGATGCTGGTCGATCGCGATGTCGATATCATCACCGCGATCATCGTGAGCCTGGCAACGATGCGGTCGAACCGCTTCGTCATGCTGGCGTGGGCGGCCCTGATCGCGGTTTCTCTGTTCGTCGCCATGCTACCCTTTTTCCTGGGCCTGTTCGTGGTCCTGCCCATACTCGCCCATGCGACATGGCATCTCTACCGCCGGTCGGTGACACAGTCCGACGGGCAAATCGCCTGACGGGACGGGTCAGGCAGCGCCCGTTGCTGATCGAGCTATGCGCCGCAGTATCAATCGAAGGGATAGGTGCCCGGTTCCGGAACATAGGCGTTTTCGATACCCGTCATTCCCGATCGCAACATGGCTTCCCATGATTCGCGGGTCGTTGCGCCGATATGGGGCGAACCGAAGAAGTTCGGCAAATCCAGGAGAGGGTTGCCGTTGGCTGGTTCCGTTGCGAAGACATCGAACGCTGCCCCTGCGATCCGGCCGGAGACGAGCCGCCCGGCCAGCGCAGTCTCATCCACCAGCCCGCCGCGCGCGCAGTTGATCAGCACGGCGCCGGGCTTCATCTGGTCGAGCGCCGCGGCATCGTAAAGACCGATGGTCGTGCGGTTGCGGGAAAGATGAATGGTGACAACGTCCGAACATTCCCACATTTCCTCCGCTGACACTGCCTCCACATTGTCGAAACGGGCGACGAATTCGGAGATGTCGACGCGGTCGCACGCCAGGATGCGAACGCCATAAGCCTGCAACAATTCGATGACCGCTTTGCCGATATGGCCGACGCCATGAACGCCAACCGTTTTTCCGCGCAGGTCCGCGCCCGCACCCATCAGTCCCTTCCATTCGCCCGCCCGCAGCACGGACGAGAAGAAATGCGCGCGGCGGAGCGCGAGCACCATGTAGCAGACGGCCAGCTCCGATACCGCGACCTTGTTGATGCCCGGTGCCCACCACATGCGGATGCCATATTTGTTGAGCAGTGTCGGGTCGATATGGTCGACGCCCGCCGAACAGAGAGAAATGACCTTGAGATCCGGACAGCGGCGCAGCACATCTTCGGTAAAGGGCTGAACGCCGATGACCGCCGTATCATATCCCTGCATGAAGTCGGCAAGCGCCTCGCCGCGCGGCATCGGTCGGCCGTCGAGGAACTTGCAATCCGGATAGCGTGCGCGCAGTTCCTCCTTCAGTTCGGGGAAAAAATCGAAATGGGACAGCGTTACGGCGACGCGCGGCATCATTCTCTCCTGCTGCGGCCCAAGCCGGGCCGGACTGCGCTACCCTGATGCCCCAATCGATGCGCCCAGGAAAGCCCTTGTCCCGCTTGAAGGATAGGCGCCAACCGCGTTGTTACACCGGCAGATCGGTGGTGAGCTTCACCGGTTTCAGAGCGAAACTGGAATTGACGGCCGCGACGCCGGGTATGTGGAGCAGCACCTTCTTGAGGAAGCGCTCATAATCCTCGATGCTCTGCGCGACGATGCGCATGATATAGTCGCTCTCGCCTGCCATGGTGAAGCATTCGACGATCTCCGGAATGTCCTGAACCGCGCTCTCGATGGTTTCCAGTGATTCCTCGTCATGCCGGCTTAGGCGGACATGCGCGAAGATTGTCGTGTTGAAGCCCAGCCGCTGCGGGTTGAGCAGCACCGCGCGGCGGGCGATAACGCCATCTTCTTCCAGCGCCTTCACGCGCCGCCAGCACGGTGTCTGCGAAAGGCCTACTTCCTGCGCCAGTTCGGCCATGGTGATGGTCGGACGGGCCTGCAGCGTGCGCAATATCTTCTGGTCGAACTTGTCCATAAAATATTCTAAATTTGATGCCATTTCAGGAATGATGATCTAGTAATTGTTGATCAGGAAGGTCAATAAGCAAATTCATTCCATGAATAATGGATTATATTGCTCCAGAAAGAAAATGGCGAGGATCTATGCTCGGCAACCGTCTGGAACTTCATATCCCCGAGCCGCTGACACGGCCGGGCGACCCCCCCAGCTTTGACCATCTGGCGATACCGGCGGCCGGCGAAACGCGGCGGCCGGAGATAACGGATCAGGAACCGGACATGCGTGACCTGCCTTACGGGCTGAACCGCGTGCTTGACGATGAAGGCCGGGCGGTAGGACCCTGGGCGCCGAAGATTGATCCGGACATGCTGCGAAAGGGTCTGCGTGCGATGCTGCTGACGCGCGTGTTCGACGACAGGTTCTTCCGGGCGCATCGGCAGGGCAAGACCAGTTTCTTCATGAAGTCGACCGGGGAAGAAGCGATCGGAGCGGCGCAATCGCTCGCAACGGGTGCCGACGACATGAGCTTTCCGACCTATCGAATGGTGTCGTGGCTGATGGCGCGCGATTATCCGCTGATCGACCTCGTCAACAACATCTTCTCCAATGAGAGAGATCCGCTCAAGGGACGCCAGCTCCCCATGCTTTTTTCGGCCCGGGATTATGGTTTTTATTCGATTGCTGGCAATCTTGGCAGCCGCTTCGGCCATGCGGTCGGATGGGCGATGGCGTCGGCCTACAAGAACGACGACAAGATTGCGCTTGGCTATGTCGGCGACGGCACGACAGCGGAGGGCGATTTTCACGAGGCGCTGACCTTCGCCGGCGTTTATCGCGCGCCGTGCATATTGTGCGTGACCAACAATCAATATGCGATCTCTACCTTTTCCGGCTTCGCCGGGGCGGAAGAAACAACCTTCGCCGCCAAGGCGATCGCCTATGGCCTTCCCGGGCTGCGTGTCGATGGCAATGATTTCCTTGCCGTCTGGGCCGCGACCGAATGGGCGGCAGCGCGCGCGCGCGCCAATCTCGGTACGACATTGATCGAGTTCTTCACCTATCGCGTCGCGGGTCATTCTACCAGCGACGACCCCAGCAAATATCGGCCGGCCGGCGAGGCGGAAGCCTGGCCGCTCGGCGACCCGATCGAGCGGTTGAAGCAGCATCTGATCGCTATCGGTGAGTGGGACGAGGCAAGGCACGAGGCGCTCGCCGCGGAACTGGACGCGGAAATTCGCGCGGCGGCCAAAGAGGGCGAGGCGGTCGGCACGCTGGGCAAGTCGAAGCCCTCTGTGCGGGAAATGTTCGAGGATGTGTTCGCGGAGCCAGATTGGCGCGTGATCGAACAACGCCGGGAACTGGGTATCTGACATGCCGACCATGAACATGATCCAGGCGCTGAATTCCGCCCATGACGTGATGCTGGAGCGTGATCCGGACACGCTGACATTTGGCGAGGACGTCGGCTATTTTGGCGGTGTGTTCCGCGTGACCGATGGATTGCAGAAGGAATACGGCCTGAAACGCTGCTTCGACACCCCGATTTCCGAAGGCGGTATCATCGCGACGGCGATTGGCATGGCCGCCTACGGCCTCCGTCCGATCGCCGAAATTCAGTTCGCCGATTATATTCTGCCTGCCTTCGACCAACTCGTTTCGGAGGCGGCGCGACTTCGCTACCGCTCCGGCGGAGAGTTCACGGCGCCGATCACGGTGCGGTCGCCCTATGGCGGCGGGATTTTCGGCGGCCAGACCCACAGCCAGAGTCCGGAGGCGCTGTTCGCTCACGTCACAGGCCTGAAGACGGTCATCCCCTCCAACCCCTATGATGCCAAGGGCCTGCTGATCGCCTCGATAGAGTGCGACGATCCGGTTATCTTCCTGGAACCAAAGCGCCTTTATAATGGACCTTTCGGGGCTCGGCCCGACGAGATGGTGAAAACCTGGGCGGGCGATCCGACGGCGGAGGTGCCCGATGGCCATTATACCGTTCCGCTTGGCAAGGCCGCGACCGTGCGCGAAGGCATGGAGGTCACGGTTCTTGCCTATGGCACGATGGTGCATGTCGCGAAGTCGGCGATAGAGGAATGCGGTGTGGACGCCGAGCTGATAGACCTGCGCTCGATTGTGCCGCTCGACGTAGAGGCCATCACCGCCTCCGTGCTAAAGACAGGACGTTGCGTCATCGTGCATGAAGCGTCTCGCTTCTGCGGCTTCGGCGCCGAACTTTCCGCTCTGATCCAGGAACGATGCTTCTGGGCGCTCAAGAGTCCGATCGGCCGCGTGGCTGGCTGGGATACGCCCTATCCCCATGCTTTCGAGTGGGATTATTTTCCGGGACCCGCGCGTGTCATTGCCGCGCTCTCCCGTGTCATGGAGAATGGCTGATGGGCCGCTATCATTTCCGCCTGCCCGATGTGGGTGAAGGCGTCGCCGAGGCCGAGATCGTCGTGTGGCATGTGAAGGTCGGCGATGTCGTCAAGGAAGACGAGAGTCTGGTCGACGTGATGACGGACAAGGCTACGGTCGACATGACGTCTCCGGTAGATGGCAAGGTCACAGCTATCCATGGCGCGGTCGGTGACATGCGGCCGGTGGGGTCGGTGCTGATCGAGCTGGAGGTAGAGGGGGAAGGGAATGTCTCGGCCGATGCTGTGGCGGCTGCGGAACTGCCCGCCGCGTCCGCCCAGACGCCCGCGCAACCGGAACCAGCGCCTGCGCCGGTTGCGGAACCGGAAGCCAGGCCCAAGCCGGATCCTGCGGCAAACACTCCGCCGCCCGCCGCGCCGCGTCGCGCCGGGGAGGCGCCTTTCGCTGCCCCGGCGACCCGCCGTCGCGCATTCGAACTCGGTATCCCGCTGCAGTTCGTATCCGGTACCGGTCCGGGCGGTCGGATTCTTCCGGCCGATCTAGATGCCTATCTCGCGAGCGGGGGTTCGACCGGCGCGGCTCCCGTCCTGCGCGAGAAGAACGGCATCGAGGAGGAGAGGGTTATTGGCCTGCGCCGCAAGATCGCGGAAAAGATGCAGGAGGCCAAGCGCCGCATTCCGCACATTGCCTATATCGAGGAAGTGGATGTCACGGAACTCGAGGCGCTGAGGCAGGAGATGAATGCGGGGCGAAAGGAAGGGCAACCCAGGCTTACCCTCCTTCCCTTCATCGTCCGCGCGATGGTGAAGGTGCTTCCCGATTTTCCGCATGTCAATGCGCGTTATGACGACGAGGCCGGCATATTGCATCGCCATGAGGGCGTGCATGTCGGCATCGCGACGCAGACACCGGGTGGCTTGATGGTTCCGGTGGTACGCCATGCCGAGGCGCGGGGGATCTTCGATTGCGCGCGCGAGATCGCGCGGGTCGCCGAGGCGGCACGGGCGGGTTCGGCGGCGCGCGATGAGCTTAGCGGCTCGACCATCACGATCACGTCGCTGGGAGCGCTGGGCGGCATCGCGACGACGCCCGTCATCAATCACCCGGAGGTTGCGATCATCGGCCCCAACAAGATCGTCGAAAAGCCGGTGGTGCAGGGCGCCTTCGTTTCCGTGCGCAAGGTGATGAACATCTCCTCCTCCTTCGACCATCGCATCGTCGATGGCTATGATGCTGCCCTCTTCATTCAGGCGCTGAAGCGCCTGCTCGAACATCCGGCGCTGATATTCGTGGATGACGCGGCATGAGTGAAATCGTGAAACCCAAGGTGCTCGTCGTCGGCGGTGGTCCGGGCGGTTATGTCGCGGCGATCCGCGCGGGCCAGCTCGGCCTCGATACCGTGCTGGTGGAGGCGGACCGGCTGGGCGGCACCTGTCTTATCCGCGGTTGCATCCCCTCAAAGGCGCTGATCCACGCCGCCGGGCTCTATCATGAAATGGCTGCGGCGGCTGAACCCGGTGGGCGTTTCGGTATCCATGCGGGTGCGGCGCCGGTGCTGAAATTCGATGAAACGGTCGGCTGGAAGGAAAGTATCGTTGATCGCCTGAGCGGCGGCGTCGCCGGCCTGCTGCGCAAGGCGCATGTGCGCGTGATAAAGGGCTGGGCTCACTTTTCGGATGCCAAGACCTGTACGGTCGACACGGCGGATGGCGAAATCACCATTGTGCCGCAACATGTCATTCTCGCCACTGGCTCCCGCGCGGTCGAACTGCCTTTCATGCCGTTCGGCGACAAGGTGATCTCGTCTACCGAGGCGCTTTCGCTTGTCGAGGTGCCGGAGCGGCTGGTGGTGGTGGGCGCGGGCTATATCGGTCTCGAACTCGGCATAGCCTTCGCGAAGATGGGTTCCTCCGTTTCCATCGTCGAGGCGCAGGACAGGATCCTCCCGCTCTACGACAGCGCGCTGACTGCGCCGGTCGCCAACTGGCTGAACAAGCATGGCGTGGCTGTCCATGTCGGCGCGAAGGCGATCGGACAGGAGGCGCATGGTTTGCGCATCGAAACGCATCATGCCGAGCAGATTGTGCTGCCGGCCGACAGGATACTTGTTACGGTTGGCCGCCGTCCGCTCACCGAAGGGTGGGGGTTGGAGGAGATGGCGCTGGCGATGAGCGGCCCGTTCGTGAAGGTGGACGACCGCTGCGCCACATCGACCACCAATGTCTGGGCAATCGGCGATCTGGTCGGCGAACCGATGCTGGCGCACAAGGCATCCGCGCAGGGCGAGATGGTTGCGGAGATCATTGGCGGCAAACGCCGTCGCTTCGATCGGGTCGCGATTCCGGCGGTGTGCTTCACCGAGCCGGAAATCGTGACGGTCGGGATCGATGATCCGGGTGAGGCGCATGTCCTTGGCCAGTTCCCGTTTCAGGCCAATGGCCGCGCATTGTCGATGGATGCGGGCGCTGACGGCGGCTTTGTGCGCACCATCGCGGAGAAGGCCAGCGGGCGCATCGTCGGCATTCAGGCGGTCGGGCGGCATATCTCCGAACTGTCGGGAGAATTCGCGACACTGGTGGAGATGGGCGCGACGCTGGAAGATGTCGCGGGCATCATCCATGCCCATCCGACGCTGAGCGAGGCGGCGCATGAAAGCGCGCTCAAGGCGCTGGGACACGCGCTTCATATCTGACGCACCCGAGTCGTAAGCGCCAGAACGGGGCATGCAGCGAGGAGGTAAGGAATTAACCAATTGAAATATAAATATTTTTAGACCGGATCGCGTTAGCGCTTGACTTCGTTCGGTCGAACGAACAAATGCGCTGCATGATCATGGAAAGGCTTCTTCAAACTGCGGTCGAGCAGTTCGGCCTGCAAGGCTTCGAGGGTGCGAGTACGCGCGATATCGCGAAGGCCAGTGGAACCGCCATGTCGTCGATCACCTATCATTTCGGAGGCAAGGAGGGGCTCTATCTCGCCGCCGCCGATTATATCGCCGCGTGCATCAAGGAGAGGCAGGCGCCCGGACTCGACGCGGCGCGGCGCGCCATAGGCGGCTCACGGGAGCAGGCGGCAGAGGCGGTGGCCATGCTGATCGACGGGTTCGCGCAGATGATGCTTGCTTCCGTGTCGGAGGCGTGGTCGCAGTTCATCGTGCGTGAGCAACAGTACCCGACAGCCGCCTTTGAGCGGCTGTACGGCGGCGCGATATGCGCCATGGTGGAAACACTGCTCGCACTCATCGCGACCGCCCGTCCCGATCTGGCGGATCGGGAAGCACGGGCGCTTGCCATCACGCTGGTCGGCCAGGCCATGATATTGCGGGTCGGGCGCGCTTCGCTCTGCCGTCTTCTCGAAACCGAAACAGTAACCGCGCAGGATGCGGAGTTGCTGCGTTCCCGTCTGCGGGCCAATGTGCTTGCGATCCTGCTGGAGACAAGATCATGAACAGACGCCCCCTGATCATCGCGGCGGTGATTGCCGTGCTTGTACTCGCGGCGATTTTCACGCGTGGCTTCGGCTTGTTCGGCGGTGGACGGGACGGCGCGCTGGTTCTTTACGGCAATGTCGACATCCGCGAGGTCGACATGGCATTTCGCGTGAACGGCCGGATCAAGTCGATTGCAGTCGAGGAAGGCGACAGGGTGAAAAGCGGCGAGGTGTTGGCCACGCTCGATACCGCCACGCTGGACGCGCGGATCGGGCAGGCCGATGCCAAGGTTGCGGAGGCCGAGGCCCAGCTTGCCCGTTTGCGCGACGGCAGCCGGCCGCAGGACCTGGCGCAGGCTCGTGCGCGCGTTGCAGCGGCGGAAGCTGTCGCGACGGATGCGGAAAAGGATTATGAGCGGCGTCAGCCGCTGGTGGAGCCCGGCGCGATCAGCAAGGACATGTGGGCGGCGACGGTTGCCGCACGCGACCGGGCGCGGGCGCAGCTTGCCGAGGCGCGGCAAGCGCTGTCGCTCGCTGTTGAAGGCAGCCGGAAAGAGGATGTTGCTGCGGGCGAAGCGGCTGTGCGCGCCGCGCGCGCGGCCCGGACCAGTGCTGCGATCGACCTTTCTGACGCCCGCCTCGTGGCGCTGACCGACACAACCGTGGTGACTCGCGCGCGCGAGCCCGGTGCCATCGTCCAGCCGGGAGAAACCGTGCTGACGCTCTCCATCGACCGGCCGCTCCGCGTACGTGCCTATGTATCGGAGACCGACCTCAGCCGGGTTCGCCCCGGCATGGCGGTGGAGTTGACGGCGGACGGCAATGCCAAGACCTATCATGGCCAGATCGGCTATATCTCGCCACGCGCTGAGTTCACGCCGAAGACTGTGGAGACTGAGGACCTGAGGACTGATCTCGTCTATCGTCTTCGCATCATCGTCAGCGATCCCGACGGTAACTTGCGCCAGGGCCAGCCCGTGACGATCCGCCTTACTGGCGCGAAGCCCGCCGGCCGGGATGACCGGTGAAGCGCGAACCGGCTGCCCGCGTCGACAATCTGTCGAAGCTTTTCGATGGCAAGCGCGCGCTTGACGGCGTGAACCTGACGGTCGCGCCGGGCCGGATCACCGGGCTGGTGGGGCCGGATGGGGCAGGCAAGACGACGCTGATCCGTATCCTTGCCGGATTGATGACGCCGTCAGGCGGAGAGGTGGAACTTCTCGGGCGGCAGCCGGAGGATGTGCTCGAAGACCTCGGTTATATGCCGCAGCGTTTCGGCCTCTACGAAGACCTGACCGTCCGCGAGAATCTGGAGCTTTATGCCGAAGTGCGCGGGCTGGAACCGGAAAAGCGTGAGGAATCGTTCGGTCGGCTACTCGATTTCACCGATCTGCGCCGGTTCCAGTCGCGGCTGGCCGGGAAGCTCTCCGGCGGCATGAAGCAGAAGCTTGGGCTTGCCTGCGCGCTGGTGCGCACGCCGCGCGTGCTGCTGCTCGACGAGCCGGGCGTCGGCGTCGATCCGGTGTCGCGGCGCGAGCTCTGGTCGATGGTTGAGGAACTGAAGTCGGAAGGGATCGGCGTGCTGTGGTCGACCGCCTATCTCGATGAGGCGGAGCAATGCGACCATGTGTATCTTCTCAACGAGGGCAAGCTGCTGTTTGAAGGGGCAGCTTCCGACCTGACCGACAGGGTGGGAGGCCGCGTTCTGCGCGTTACCGGTTTCAGCGACCGCCGCCGCCGTTTCCTGACCGCCGCGCTGGACCGGCCCGATGTGATGGACGGCACGATACAGGGCCGCGCGGTGCGCCTGCTGACCCGGGAGGGCGCGCCGTTGCCGGACGCTGCCGCGCTGGACGCAGGCCCGGACACATGTGTGGAGCCCGCCCAGCCGCGCTTCGAGGACGGCTTTATCGAGATACTGGGCGGCGGTCCCAAAGGCACGAGCGCTCTCGCTGCCAGCTATCGCGCCATTGAGCGGAGCGATCGGCCGGCGATCGAGGCCCACGGGCTCACAAAGCGCTTTGGCGATTTCACGGCGGCCGAAAACATGAATTTCTCGATTCCGCGCGGTCAGATCTTCGGGCTGCTCGGTCCCAACGGCGCGGGCAAGTCCACGACCTTCAAGATGCTTTGCGGCCTTTTGAAGCCCAGCGAGGGGACGGGCGCCGTGGCGGGGCACGACCTGCGCCATGCCTCCGCCGATGCGCGCGCTTCGCTTGGCTATATGGCCCAGAAATTCTCGCTTTATGGTGACCTTTCGGTGAAGCAGAATCTCGATTTCTTCGCCGGGGCCTACGATCTTAACCGCGCGGCGGCGCACGAAGCGATCGAACGGGTGGTCGAGATTTTCGAGCTGGGCGACAGGCTGTCCGTCAACGCGGGGACGCTTCCCCTCGGTTTCAAGCAGCGTCTGGCGTTGGCCTGCGCGGTGATGCACCAGCCGCCGGTCCTGTTCCTCGACGAGCCGACATCGGGGGTCGACCCGGTGACCCGCCGCGAATTCTGGATGCATATCAATGGGCTCGTCGAAAAGGGCGTCACCGTGCTCGTCACCACCCATTTCATGGACGAGGCGGAATATTGCGATCAGGCGACGCTCGTCTATCGCGCGCGCCAGATCGCGACCGGAACGCCCGACGCTTTGAAGGCACAGGCGGCCGACCTTGCCGGGCTCGATGACCCGACGATGGAGGATGCCTTCATCGCCCTGATCGAACATTCAGATGCGCTGCGCGAGGACGAGGAAAGGCGCGCGGCATGAAATTTCCGCATCTCGACCGGCGCCGGTTGCGCGCGCTGATACGGAAGGAGCAAGCGCAGATCCGGCGCGACGTATCGACCTTCCTCATTGCCTTTGCCATGCCTCTGCTGCTGCTGTTCCTGTTCGGCTATGCGATTTCGCTCGACACGTCGCGCACGCGGGTTGCGCTGGTAATGGAAGATTCGAGTGCGCAGGCGCTTGGGCTGGCACAGGCATATCGGAACTCGCCCTATTTCGCGGCATCCATGGCGCGGAACGTTGAGTCTGTTCGCGATTCGATGATCGAGGGGGAAGTCCGCGCGATCATCGTCATTCCGGCTGATTTCGGCGTACAGATGGAGAAGGGCAGGCATCCCGCGATCCAGGTGATAACCGACGGATCCGAGCCCAATACCGCCAATTTTGTCGCGGCCTATGCCCGTGGCGTGCAGCAAAGCTGGGTCGCATCGCTGGCAACGGGCCGCAAGGCCGAAGAGCGCTCCGCCGCGCCCATCGAGATCAGCCAACGCGTCTGGTTCAACCCGGAGCTGAGAAGCCGGAACTTCCTCGTCCCCGGCTCCATCACCATCGTCATGACGATGATCGGTACGCTGCTGACTGCTCTTGTCGTCGCGCGCGAGTGGGAGCGCGGCACGATGGAGGCGATGATGGCGACGCCGATCACGATGGCCGAGTTCATCGCAAGCAAGATCATACCCTATTTCCTGCTGGGCATGGCGGCGATGGCAGTCTGTACGGCAATCGCTGTCACCGTCTTCCATGTGCCGCTACGCGGGTCGGTACTGACGCTCGCGGCCATTGCGGCGGCGTTTCTCATGCCTTCGCTGGGGCTTGGGCTGTTTATCTCGGCCACGACAAAGAACCAGTTTGTCGCCAGTCAGATCGCCCTCATGTCGGCCTTTCTGCCGACCTTCCTTCTTTCCGGTTTCATCTATGAGATCGCGTCCATGCCGGTGCCGATTCAGGCGATCACTTATGCGGTGCCTGCGCGATATCTCATTCCCGCCTTGCAGACGGTATTTCTGGCGGGCGACCTGTGGGGCGTCATCCTGCCCAACATCGCAATCATGCTCGGGTTCGGTGTTCTGTTCTTCCTGCTCGCCTATCGCGCCACACGCAGGAGCCTCGACAGATGAGGCGTCTTTGGGCGATGATCGTGAAGGAGATGTGGGCGGTGCTGCGCGACCCGAAGCAGCGCCTCGTGCTCGTCATGCCGCCGCTTCTGCAGCTCTTCATCTTCGCCTTTGCTACGACGCTCGATGTCACCAATATCGATGTCGGCGTCATGGACCTGAGCGGAGGCGTGCATTCGCACGAAATCGTCGAACGGATAGCGGGCTCGCCCCGCTTTCGCGATATCGTTCCGCTGCGATCTCCGCAGGAGCTCGAAAAGGCGATCAACCGGCAGGATGTGATCGCAGCCATAGTCTTTCCGCCCGATTTCGACAGGCAGGTCGCTGCGGGGAGGCAGGCGACAATGGGGGTGATTCTTGATGGCCGCAGATCGAATGGCGCACAGATCGTCGGAGCCTATCTCTCGCAGATCGCGGGCGAAGCAGGAGCCGAGCTGCGTGGCCTGGCTGGGCCGGGCACGGGCCAGAACGCGGACGGAGTGATCGTCACCAACTGGTACAACCCGTCGCTCGACTATAAATGGTTCACCATTCCCGCGCTCGTCATGCTGATCCTGTCGTCGACAGGTATCGCCGTCACCTCCCAGATGGTGGCGCGAGAGCGGGAGCTGGGCACTTTCGACCAGTTGCTCGTGGCGCCGCTTCGCGTCCATGAAATACTGATCGGGAAAATGGTGCCGCCCTTCATCGTCGGCATGGCCAACGGGGCCGTCTATCCGCTGCTCGCGACGCCTGTTTTCGGCGTGCCATTCACCGGATCGCTGCTTCTCTATTTCTTGTCGCTGGCCGTTTATCTGCTCGCGCTGATCGGTGTTGGGATGCTCGTTTCGGCGATCGCGAAGACGCAGCAGCAGGGTTTTCTCGGTGCCTTCCTCATCATCAATCCGCTGATCCTGCTGTCGGGCTTCGCCAGCCCGATAGAGAATATGCCGGGCTGGATGCAGATCATCACCTATGGAAATCCGGCGCGCTATCTGCTGATCATAATGCACGGCCTGTTCCTGAAGGCCATGCCGCTGGCCAATGTGCTGCACCAGCTCTGGCCGCTCGCTCTCATCGCCTGCATCACATTGGCGGCATCCGCCCATCTTTTCCGCGCACGCATGGAGTAGCCATGACCAAGAGATATTCATCGCTCGCGCTGGCCGCACTGCTCGTCGGATGCACCGTCGGCCCCGACTATCATCGTCCCGAAAGCCGGGTATCGAGCCAGTGGCTGGAACCGGCGGCCGAAGGGCAGGTCGATGCCGAATGGTGGCGGAGTTTCGACGATCCGCAGCTTTCGGCACTGGTAGAGCGCGCGCTTGGCTCCAGTCCCGATCTTCGGGAGGCCGAGGCCCGGCTGACCGAAGCGCGCGCGAACCGCGACGCCGCGCGTGGAGGGCGTCTGCCGCAGGCCACGGTCGCCGGATCGGCCACGCGCAATGTCCTGAGCGAGAATGGGCAGCTCCTGGTTGCCAATATTCCGGGCTTTGACCGCTCCTTTCCGCTCTACGACATAGGCTTCGACGCAAGCTGGGAACTCGATTTCTGGGGGAAACAGCGGCGCAGTGTCGAGGCCGCCGATTCGCGGGTCGATGCAGCGATGTGGGGCAGGCGCGATGCGCGCGTGATGCTGATCGCAGAACTCGCGCGAGCCTATGTCGATCTGCGCGGCGCGCAGGCCGATCTCGCCATAGCCGAGGACGGGCTGGCGGCGCAGACCGAATTGGCAAGCCTGCTCCACCTTCGCTTCCGGGCAGGTGAGGCGAACAGGATCGAGGCGGACCGGCAGGAAAGCCAGCGTGCCGGAGCGCAGGCGGCGCGCGATGTGCTCGCCGCTCAGGTCGCGGCTGCGACCTATCGCATCGCAGTGCTGGTCGGCGAACGGCCGGAGGACATTGTTGCAGACCTGCGGCAGCCCGGTGCGATCCCCGAGCCGCCCGCCACCATCGTCTCTGGCGTGCGATCTGAGCTTCTGGAACGACGCCCCGACGTGCGCCGCGCCGAGCGCGAGCTTGCCGCCGCAACGGCGTCGATCGGCGTTGCGAAGGCGGACCTCTTTCCGCGCTTCAGCCTGACCGGCACTATCGGGCAGCAGGCGCGCGATCCTGGCGATATCACGAGCGGCGGCAGCACCAGGCTGACGATCGGGCCGACCTTCAGTTGGCCAATCTTTTCCGCCGGGCGAATCCGTGCGCAGGTGCGCGCGGCTGATGCGCGGGCGGAAGCGGCCGCCGCGCGTTATGAAAAGGCAGTTGTCGGGGCGCTTGCCGACAGCGAAAGCGCGGCCAACCGTTTCGGTAATGCCAGCTCGGCGGCGCAGGCCGCCCGCGTCGCGCTGGAACGGGAGACGAACGCCTATGATCTGGTGAAGCTGCGCGTGTCGCGCGGCGAGGACGACCGGTTGGCGCTGATGCAGGCAAGACTGAAGCATGCCGAAGCATTGCGGCAGGAGCGGGATGCCGCTGCCGCTCGGGCGAGCGCGGCCATTGCGCTCTACAAGTCGCTGGGCGGCGGCTGGTCCGGCGAACCGGAAAGCTGAAACGCGTCAGCTCTTTCTGGTGCGGCCATAATAGAGGCGGTGCATCCGCCGGACGCCATAGACCGTCAGCGCGAACCAGATCGCGATCATCACCGTCAGCACTTGCAGGAATTTGAGGCCGGAGACGTCGGCGATGAACTCCGTGCCGTGATAGACGACGCTCTGCACGATGTAGATCGGGAACAGCAGGATGCCGAGCGTCGCGACGGTTTCCAATATCGCGCGCGGCACGGGCCGGTCCTTTATCGCGACCTTCCAGGCCTCGACGCGTCCTACGACATAGAGGGTGATGCCGATATAGCTGACGACCGCCCAGGGAATGATATTCTCATGCGGCGTGAACCAGGATCCGAGGTCGTCCGCCGCGAGCGCCAGCACGACGCCGGCGGGCACAAGCAGCAGGCCGAACGGCGCCAGCAGGGACAGGGGCTTCTTCCGCGCGATCATCATTTCGATCACGACACCCGTTGCGGCGCCGATCAGCGTGAACGCGCTCATCTGGGCGAGGCTCCAGTGGCCAACGAGGATGCGCTCGATGCCGCTCAGCGTCAGATCGTCCGGATCGAGATGGATCGTCCGCCTGCCGATCTCGAAGAGGAGATAGGCGACGACCCCCATTCCAGCCAGCCACAGGACTGACCTGAGATTGGTGCCGATTCGTCCTACCCAGAGCGGCAGCGAGAGCGTCGCCAGCATGAAATAGAGGAATGGCCCGCCTGCCAGCGCGGATATGGTGACGCCCGGCGACCATGTTTCTCCGCTTGCGACCCGCGCCGCGGTTTCGAGCAGGCCGCCGATCAGCAATCCGGCAAACAGCAATATGGTTCCCGTCCTGATACTTCGGCGGAACGATGTCTGGCTCGCCCTGTATTGCCGGGCATAGAATATGGCCGCGCCGATGCCGAAGCAGAAGCTCAGCGTTGGGCTGCCCATGGAGAGAAAGGGCTGGATCGCCTTGTGCCCAATCGAACCTTGCAGTCCGACCCGGCCGAGATAGAGCGGGAGCCAGTGCGAGGAGACCATGCAGATGATGAGCCAGCCCTTTATGATGTTGAGGCCTTCGCTCAGCACGGCGACCTGGCTGGTTTCCGACCGCGTTTTCGCCTCGGGCAGGGGTTCGGCGAAATCGGGCGTGTGATGCTCCACCCCTTCGTCCGTCACGGAAGTTTGTGCGGCCGCCTTGGCCGGCGCGGTTGCTCCGGCGATCTCTGCAATGGTGCGGCCCTCGAAGATCGAGCGGGCGGTTTCCGGATCGAAGCCGGCGCGCTCCATGGCGAGCGCCAAGCCGATGGCAGAGAGAGAGTCGCCGCCGACATCGTAGAAGCTCTTGGTCGGATCGATATCGTCGCGGCCGAGAGCCGTGCGCCAGAGCGCAAGCAACCGCTCGGAAATATCTTCGCCGCCCGAAGGCTCCTCCTCCGCAGGCGCAATGACCGGTGCGTCCATGGCTTGCTCCACTTTCCCGCCCGAGAGCGTGTCGTCGACCCAGGCGCTGGTCAGTTCCCGCCGCGCCAGTTTGCCGGTCGCCGTGCGCGGTAATGCAGCCACCTGTTCGACCTTCAGCACGCTGCCGACCGTCAGCCCCTGACCCGCGAGCGCCTCCAGCGCCGCGTTGCGAACCCCGTCGGTCGCCAACCCCGCTCCGCGTTCAAACGCGACCAGCACGGCTTCTCCGCGCAGGGCGTCGGGAACGCGGGTCACGGCGATGCGATCCGCATCTGCACCGCTCAGACCCATCGAAACGGCTATCGCCCGCTCCATCGCGTCGGGACTGATCTTGGTGCCGCCGCAATTGATGAGGTCGTCGGCGCGTCCCTCGAAAAAGAGATGGCCGTTCTCGATATGGCCGAAATCGCCTGTGGTCAGCCAGCCATCACTGCCGGTCAGCGGCGTCCATTCGCCCTCGTCCAGTCGCCACGGAGCGACATGCGGTCCGCTTATGCGGATGAGGCCCGTTTCGCCGATTTCCACGTTTATGTCTGTGCCCGGCTTGCCCACCGAGGAAAGTTCGGCCTCGGTGCAAGAGTCGATATGCAGGAAGGTCGTGCGCGATGCTTCGGTCAGCCCGTAATGCTGCACGATCTTCGCGTTGGGGAAGAGCGCGCGCATCGCCAGCTTTTCGTCAACGCTCATAGCCTGGCTGCCGATCTCGATCCACCGCACGCCAGCGCCCAGCTTGCCAAGAATGTCCGCATTGGCGATCAGCACGCGCCATAGCGTCGGCACGGCGGAAATCGCGTTGATCTCTCCAGCGCGCAGCATGTCGGCGATCTCTGAGGGATCGAAACCGTGGGGCGGGACATAATATTGCCCGCCCGCCAGAGCGACAGCCCTCGCACGGCCCAGCCCGAAGGAATAGGTCAGGGGGACACCGATATATTCGCGGATCCCGGCGGTCATGCCCATTTCCGCCACCAGACGTTCGCTGGTGGTGGCGATGTTGCCATGCGTCACGAGGATCGTCTTCGCTGTGCCGGTCGTCCCGGATGAATGAACCAGCCGGGCGGGAAGGTCCGGGTCAAGCTCTGCCGGTGATGCCGGTGTCACCCAGCCCGTGCTTGCGGCAGGGCTGCGGATTTCAGAGATACCGAGCGCCTCGATCCGCTCCTGGTCGTTCAGTCCCCGTAACTGGACACTGACCGCGCCTTCGTTTTCGATGGAAAACACGGCTTCCGCGAACTGGCCGCCGTCGACCGCTACGACCCCGATAACCCGCTGTTCGCCGCCGCCAGGCAGGGAGAGTGCGTCGCTCATTGGCGGAAGGTCATGCGGTTGCGAAAAGCGGCATGCGCCGGGGCTCGGTTTCCTTGTCGGCCATCGCGACGAACAGACGCCGCGTGCCTGTAAAGGGCCGGCGGCCGTGGAGAAACCGCAGATTGTCGATGATGACCACGTCGTGCGGTTGCCATTCCATTTCGTGCGTCAGATCGTCCAGTGTCGTGTTTACCCGGTCGATTATCTCCGGCGCGATCGGCGATCCGTCACCGTAAAAGCTCTGACGCGGCATGCGGTCGGCGCCCAGCAGCATCGAAAGCTGATCCCGCGCGGCAGGAGCCAGCGCGGCCGTATGAAACAGGTTCGACTGATTGAACCACAGCAGTCGGCCATCCTCGGCGCTTACGCAACCTTGCGCATGATGTTCGGTGGAGAGGATGTTACCGTCATGCCACTCGACCTTCATGCCCGCAAAGGCGGCGATCTGTTCCAGCTCGGCAGGGTCTTCGGTCCGGAATGCCGTCTTCCAGGGAATGTCGATGCCGGTATGATAGAAGCGGCGGTAGAGAACGCCTTTTTCCGCAAAGGGTCCGAGGATATCGGACAGCGCTTCGCTGGCGTCGTCGAGATTGCACACGGTCGTTGCGCCGCCGGTTTCCGCCACGTCCAGCGAGTGGAAGGCGAGCATGCGGGGCCAGGCCGGCATATAGGTCATCTCACTGTGCAGCGGGATCGTCCGGTTGGGCGTCATCTCCGTCGCGGTGAAGGTCTTGCTGGCGACGTTCGCGCGCGGTGTCGACCAATAGGCATCGTCGAGCAAGTCTCCGCCCAGCGCCGTCAGCACTTCCTGCGCCGTCGTTTCGGACCAGGTGTCGAAACCGCGGAACAGCACGAAGCCGTCGTCGACAAGGCGCTGTTTGGCCGTGCTGACATTGGCGCCCAGCCATTCGAGAAGCGGCTGGCCACTGCCTGTCACAGGTCCTGAAGGTGGGATTAAAGTGCCTCTGCTCATACCGTCTTTCCCGCTTCGCAGGGCGTAAGATATTGCGATGCAGCGCACAAGGTCTTTAACCACTAATGTGCGAACAGCCGGTGCGGGGCCTGGATCGCGTGCAAGACAATCGCAAGAATATCTGATAGATCGCGCCGCCATGAAATTGCTTATCCTCACTACCGGCGGCACGATCGACAAGGTCTACTTCGACGCACTGAGCAACTATCAGGTGGGAGAGACGCAGATCGGGCAGTTGCTGGAAACCGCGAGGGCGACGCTTCCGATCGAGGTGCGCGAGCTGATGCGCAAGGACAGCCTGGAGCTGGATGACGCCGACCGCTCCGCGATTGCCGCTGCTGTTACCGCGTCGGATGCGAACCATATCGTCATCACCCATGGCACAGACACGATGACCGAGACGGCGAAGGCGCTTGCGGATATCGAGGGCAAGACCGTCGTTCTGGTTGGTGCGCTCGCGCCCGCTCGCTTTACCGAGAGTGACGCGCCGTTCAATCTCGGTATGGCAATAGCCACGGCGCAGGTCGCGCCTCCCGGCGTTTACATCACGATGAACGGCACCGTCTTTCGCGCTGATGCGGTTAGGAAGGATCGCGAGCGCGGCGCGTTCGTCCCGCTTTGAGGGTGGCAGGGCTCGGTCTTCCTGCTATTGTCGGGTGCAGCGCTTTATTTGTCGCTGGTGTCCTGCCCTCGCAAGGGCGAATGCCATTCCGGTGGCTCCGCTTCGCGGGTGGCGAGCCGGAGAGCGAGGCCGATACCGGTGCCTACCGATATGGCGACGGTCAGGTCGACCAGCACTGTCAGCGCGGCGGTCAGCAGTAGCAGGGCAAGATCGGCGCGCGGCATCGCGAGCCGAGCCTTCCAGCGATGGGGCTCGCTCATGGACCAGGCGGTTACGATCAGCAGCCCGGCCAACGCGGGCAAAGCCAGCATCCCTGCAAGCGGAGCGGCGAGCAAAAGCGCGAGCAGGATCACCAATGCATGGACTATGCCCGCCACGGGCGTCCGCCCGCCGGCATTGACGTTCGTTGCGGTGCGCGCGATGGCGCCTGTTGCCGGCAGGCCGCCAAACAGCGGCGAAGCGATATTGGCCGCTCCCTGGGCCAGCAGTTCGGCGTTGGACCGGTGAGCCCCGGCAACCATCCGGTCCGCGACCATGGCGGACAGCAGTGATTCGATCCCGGCAAGAAAGGCGATGGTCAGCGCCGAGGGCATCAGCGTCATCAGCCCCGACGCGGTGATCGCGGGCAGCCTGGGCCAGGGCAGGCCGGTAGGCAGCGCGCCGTAGCGCGCGGCGACAGTTTCGACCGAAGGCATCGCGATTGCCGCCGCCACGCTCGCGACCGCCACAACGATAACCATCGCCGGAAAGCGGGGCGTGAGCCTGCGAAAGACAAGTATTGCAGCAACGGTCGCCACACCCAGACCGAGCGCGGCGAGATCGGCGCTGCCTCGCGCCGTCCAGAGCCCAGCAAGTTTCGGCAGGAAATCGGCGGGAAGCGGGCCGGTGTTCAGCGCCGCCAGATCTTTTAGCTGACTGGTCGCGATCACGATTGCTATACCGATGGTGAAGCCCTCGACGACCGCCTCGGGTATATGTCTGATGAGGGCGCCAAGACGCAACAGCCCGGCGACCGCCAGAATCACTCCGGCCATAAGTGTAGCGACGAGCAGGCCGTTGAACCCGTGATCGTGGATCACGCCATAAACGACGACGATGAAGGCACCCGTGGGACCACCGATCTGAACGCGGCTTCCGCCCAGCGCGGAGATAAGAAAGCCGCCGACAACGGCGGTGATCAACCCCGTCGCGGGCGGCGCGCCGGACGCGATGGCGATCGCGATGCTGAGCGGCAAGGCGACCAGCGCCACAGTAATGCCCGCCAGTGCATCGGCGGCGAATTGCCGGCCCGTATATCCCACCAATGTGGTAAGCAGCTTGGGTTTCATTCTGTGCGTCGCGGTAGCATTTGGCGACCTGATAATCAGCAAGTTTTCGCACAAGCCGTTAAATCGGCCGTGCGTCCGTCACCACCCCGCGCCGAGGATGGACGCGCTGAGCGCTATTCAGCCGCCTCCGCGTCGGCACCTGCCTCGTCGGATTGTTCGATCTCGGCAGCCTTCGTTTCGACCAGCCGGACGATATGGTCGACCATGCCCGCGTCCTGCACATGATGATCGGTGACGCCCGAGAGATAGACCATATGTTTGCCGTTGCCGCCGCCGGTGATGCCGATATCGGTTTCCCGCGCCTCGCCGGGGCCATTCACGACACACCCCAAAACCGAGAGGGACAGCGGCGTGCGGATATGCTGGAGGCGATCCTCCAGCGTCTGCACGGTACGGATCACGTCAAAGCCCTGGCGTGCGCAACTGGGACAAGACACGACGCGCACGCCACGGGTCCGCAGGCCCAGCGACTTCAGTATTTCGTAACCGACGCGCACTTCTTCTTCCGGTTCGGCAGAGAGCGACACACGGATCGTGTCGCCGATTCCGGCCCACAGAAGATTGCCGATCCCGATCGCGCTTTTCACCGTGCCGCCGCGGTGTCCGCCCGCCTCGGTAATGCCCAGATGCAGCGGACAATCGACCGCGTCCGCCAGGCCCATATAAGCGGCAACCGCAAGGAATACGTCGCTCGCCTTCACGGCGACCTTGTAGTCGTGGAATTCCTGATCCTGCAGTATCTTGAGAGGATCGAGCGCGCTGTCGTCC
>JBFXHW010000010.1:0-22111 GCA_050176605.1 Sphingobium sp.
GAGGCGCGCGCCTCAAGCCGGAGGCCTTGAGCGTCAAGATCGCGGGCGAGGATATTTCCATCCCCACCCGCCGCAGCGTGGTCGACGCGCTCGCCTTCTTCACCGATCTGCCGCGCCACCTGACCGATCAGCAGAACCAGATCGCCAAGGCGATCCTCAAGGAAATCGTCGAGCGTCTCGGCTTCCTCAACAATGTCGGCCTCGACTATCTCAACCTCGACCGCACGTCGGGCACCCTTTCGGGCGGCGAGAGCCAGCGCATCCGCCTCGCCAGCCAGATCGGCTCCGGCCTTTCGGGCGTGCTCTATGTGCTCGACGAACCCAGCATCGGCCTGCACCAGCGCGACAACGACATGCTGCTCGCCACGCTCAAACGGCTGCGCGACCTCGGCAACACCGTAATCGTCGTCGAGCATGACGAGGATGCGATCCGTGCCGCCGACCATATCGTCGATATGGGGCCGGGCGCGGGCGTGCATGGCGGCCAGGTAGTGGCCGAGGGCAGCCTTTCCGACATCCTCGCCTCGACCGGCAGCCTCACCGCCGATTACCTCAACGGCACGCGAGAGATAGAGGTGCCGCGCCTGCGCCGGGGCGGCACGGGCAAGAAGCTGACCGTCCACAATGCCCGCGCCAACAACCTCACCGGCGTCACTGCGTCGATCCCGCTCGGCACCTTCACCTGCATCACCGGCGTTTCCGGATCGGGCAAGTCTTCGCTCACCATCGACACGCTCTATGCCGCGTCGGCCCGCACGCTGAACGGTGCGCGCGTGATCGCCGGTGCGCACGACAAGGTCACCGGCCTCGAACATCTCGACAAGGTGATCGACATCGACCAGTCGCCGATCGGCCGCACCCCCCGCTCCAACCCCGCCACCTATACCGGCGCCTTCACCAATATCCGCGACTGGTTCGCCGGCCTGCCCGAAAGCCAGGCGCGCGGGTACAAGCCCGGCCGCTTCAGCTTCAACGTCAAGGGCGGCCGCTGCGAGGCGTGCCAGGGCGACGGCGTCATCAAGATCGAGATGCACTTCTTGCCGGATGTCTACGTCACCTGCGAGGAATGTCATGGCAAGCGGTACAACCGCGAAACGCTGGAGGTGAAGTTCAAGGGGAAGAGCATCGCCGACGTGCTCGATATGACGGTCGAGGATGCGGTGGAATTCTTCAAAGCTGTGCCCGCGATCCGCGACAAGATGGCGATGCTGGCCGAGGTTGGCCTCGGCTATGTCAAGGTCGGGCAGCAGGCAACGACGCTCAGCGGTGGCGAGGCGCAGCGCGTGAAACTCGCCAAGGAGCTGTCCCGCCGCGCCACCGGCAACACGCTCTATATATTGGACGAACCCACTACCGGCCTGCATTTCGAGGATGTGCGCAAATTGCTGGAGGTGCTCCACGCGCTGGTCGAACAAGGCAACAGCGTCGTCGTGATCGAGCATAATCTCGATGTGATCAAGACGGCCGACTGGATCATCGACCTCGGCCCCGAAGGCGGCGTCAAAGGCGGCGAGATCGTCGCAGAGGGCACACCGGAGAAAGTGGTGAAGTCGGAGCGCAGCTACACCGGCCGCTATCTCAAACCGCTATTGGAGCGGGAGAAGGCGGTAGCGGCGGAGTGAAGCGGGGAAGACTGGATGAAAGTGAGAATCACGAGCCCCGGAGTATATGATCGTCACGACGCAGAAGTACGGTTCACGGCAACTATCGATAGAACAGCCACTCCTATTACTGTCACTGCCTATGCGCTTTTCATTATCGGAGAAGCACTCGGTTTCCCTCCATCTGAGCCGTTGGTATTATATGCAGCCGGCGGGAAATTGCTTGAAGCCGTTGTAGCTAGTTCTGTTCTTGCACAGGGCGAATTGCAGCCAATGTATCTTATTAGCCATGATGATGTCCTTCGCGTTACGGGCAGGAGTGGGGAAGGAAATTCACACGTACCCAACCGCTGGAAAAACTAAGAAACCAGTTCATTCTTCGCCGAATATAACAGCACCCGACCCAACGGCACTGCGTTTCACTTGCGCGCCCTATGAATTACAGTGACAATGCGCTCAATTCAAAACCCGCTCACCAGCAGCATATCGAGTGCATTGCCAATCGCATCCTGCTCGTCCGCCAGCGAGATCACCCGGTCGCCCAATTCCCGCACATGCACCGCCGCAGCAAACTGCGTGACCATCGCGACGCGCCGCCCCTCAACCTCGAACACCGGATTCAGTCGCGCTATCGTCTGCGGCGCATCCGCCACCGGCATCAGCGGTACGACCAGCCGCGTGTTCAGCCGGTCGAGCAGATCGGCCTGCACATCAAGCACCAGCCCGCCGCCCTCGCGCAGGCGATGCACATCGAACTTCGCCATTAGGGAGCATTTTCAGAAAAAGTGGGCACCGGTTTTTCGCCCGAAAATGCGGCGATAAACATCAAAATTGCCGGTGTCTGGCCAGCGGAATGCCGTGCCGATCCACCCACGCATTGGCCGCGTCCATCGCCCCGGCATTTTCCTCGCGCCAGATGCGACCGCGCGCCTCCGCGATCTGCCGCGCCAACCCCTCTTCGCAGGCCCGCGAGATATTGATGCCGAGCCGCTTTGCCTCGTCCACCACACCGGTATCGAGCGACACATTGGTCGCCTTGCGCACGCCCGCCGCCAGCTTCCTGTCATGTTCGGCCATGTGAGGCTCCTTTTGATATGCGCAAATATATGCGCATATGATGTCACCGTCAATGCGGGCACGCCAACGCAACCTTCCGCCCCCTCGCCCGTTTACCATGGCATCCGAAAGACATCAGGAGACATGCCATGGCCCCGTTCCGAAAATCCCCCGCGTTGCTCGCGATTGCCGCCGCGTCCGCGCTCCCGCTCAGCGCGTGTAATGGCTTGGGCGGCGGTCCCGGCTATGCCAGCGACTATAATGACGGCTACTACATCAACGACAACGACCCGATCTATCGCGATTCCGACGGCCGCTATTATTGCAAGAAGCCCGACGGCACGACCGGCCTGATCGTCGGCGGCCTGGCTGGCGGCGTGCTCGGCAACGTCATCGCCCCGGGCGGCAGCAAGACGCTGGGCACCATTCTCGGTGCTGCCGGAGGCGCGCTGGCGGGCCGCGCAATCGATCGCAGCAGCGTGCGCTGCAAATAACGCAGCGGGTCGGCGCGGTCAGCGCTGGCAAACCCCGCACCAGAAGGTGCTTCGTCCGCCCTCGGCGCGGCGGAGCACCGGCGCGGCGCAAGCGGGGCACGCCTCGCCTTCGCGCCCATAGACGCGCCACTGTTTCGCGAAATAGCCCAGCTCCCCGTCTGGCCGCGCATAGTCGCGCAGGGTCGATCCGCCCGCAGCGATCGCGCTCGTCAGCACCTCCTTGATCGCGAGCGTCAGCCGAGAGCACCGCGCCGCCGACACCTTCCCGGCGAGCGTTCCGGGCGAAATTCCCGCCATGTGCAGCGCCTCGCACACGTAGATATTGCCCAGACCCGCGACCACCCGCTGATCGAGCAGCGCGGCCTTGATGGGCGTTGCCTTGCCGGAAAGCGCGGCCTTCAGCGCTGGTCCGTCGAACGCATCGGAAAGCGGCTCCGGCCCCATGCGCGTGAACGGTTCATACGCCTCCCACGCCTCCGTCCGCACCAGTTCGACAAAGCCGAAACGCCGCGGGTCGCACAGGCTGAGCCGCCGCCCCTCATCCGTTTCCAGCAACAGATGATCGTGCTTCCCCACCTCCTCCGGGTCCACCCGCCAGCGGCCAGACATGCCGAGATGAAAGATCATCATGTCGCCCCGGTCGCTCTCGATCAGGCCATATTTCGCGCGGCGGCCGAGGCGCGTCACCCGCGCGCCGGTCATCCGCTGGCGCAGGTCGGGCGGAAAGGGCAGGCGCAGGTCGGCGCGGCGCAGCTCGACCTGCGTCAGCACGCGCCCCTCCAGTACGGATCGCAATCCGGCGACGGTCGTTTCGACTTCGGGCAGTTCAGGCATGGACGAATCGCTTAACAGGCTTTGCGGGCGCGATATAGTTCGGCTAGGGACGCACCATGAACGATACGGTTTCCTTCGGCTATCGCGATGTCTCTCCCGATGAGAAGGAAGGCATGGTCCGCTCCGTCTTTTCCGGGGTCGCCGGTAAATATGACCTGATGAACGACGCGATGTCGGGCGGCGCGCATCGCCTGTGGAAGAATGCGTTCGTCGCGCGGGTAAAACCGCGAAAGGGCGAGGCCATCCTCGACATGGCGGGCGGCACGGGCGACATCGCCTTCCGGCTGGCGAAGGCTGGCGCGACCGTCACCGTCGCCGACATCAATCCGGAGATGCTGGCGGTGGGGCAGGAGCGCGCGAAAAAGAAGCATGTCGAGGGCCTGCTCTGGTCGGAACAGAATGCCGAAGAGCTGAGCTTCGCCGACCGCAGCTTCGATGCCTACACCATCGCCTTCGGCATCCGCAACGTCACCCATATCGACCGCGCGCTGGCGGAGGCGCACCGGGTGCTGAAATTCGGCGGACGCTTCTTCTGCCTCGAATTCTCGACCACCACCTGGCCGGGTTTCGCGGAGGTCTATGACGCCTATTCGCACCATCTGGTGCCGAAGGTCGGCAAGCTGCTCGCGAAGGACGAGGACAGCTATCGCTATCTCATCGAATCGATCCGTCGCTTCCCGCCGATGCCGGAGTTCGAGAGGATGATCGGTGCGGCGGGCTTCACCCAGACGAAGGTGGAGCCGATACTGGGCGGCCTCGTCGCCATTCATTCCGGCTGGAAATGCTGACACTCCGCACATGACCAGCCATGCCACCCATCTCTGGCGCCTGCTCAAATGGGGCCGGACGCTTGCGCGCCACGGTGCGCTGATGGGCGTGGAGCGCGACATCAACACGCCCATGCCCGTGCGCCGTCTGGTACGCCTGGCGCGGTTCGGCGCGCGCGTCCCGAAACAGCCGCGCTATGCCGAGGCATTTCAGGCCATCGGCCCCGCCGCCATCAAGCTGGGCCAGACGCTCGCCACTCGGCCCGATCTGGTCGGCGAGGAAGCCGCGCTCGATCTCCTCACGCTTCAGGACGCGTTGCCGCCCGTTCCCTTTCCCGCCATCCGGGTTGCCGTTGAAAGCACGCTGGGCCAACCGCTCGACCGGCTCTTTTCCCGCTTCGACGAAGCGCCCGTGGGCGCGGCCTCGATAGCGCAGGTGCACCGCGCGACCACAACCGACGGCCGCGACGTCGCGGTCAAGGTGCTGCGCCCCGGCATATCGGAAAAGCTTGCCCGCGACATAGAGACCTACGAATGGGCGGCCGCGCATCTCGAACGCTTTGGCGGCGAGGCGAAGCGGCTTCGCCCCCGCCTTATCATCGCCAATTTCCGGCGCTGGACCGCGCGCGAACTCGAATTGCGGCGAGAGGCAGCCGCGTCGTCCGAACTGGCCGAGGCCATGGCGGCAGAGGTCGGCTATGTCGTCCCGGCGATAGACTGGGACCGGACGACCAGCCGCGTGCTGACGATGGAATGGATCGAAGGCGTCAAGATTTCCGACCGCGACGCCATTGTCGCCGCCGGTCACGATCCGAAGCAACTGGCCGCGCGGCTCGTCAACACCTTCCTCAAGCAGGCGATTGCCGAGGGCTTCTTTCACGCCGACATGCATCAGGGCAACCTGTTCGTCACGCCCGCGGGCGACATAGCCGCCATCGATTTCGGCATCATGGGGCGGATCGACCGGCGCGCGCGCCTGTGGCTCGCCGAAATCCTCTACGGCCTCATCACCGGCAATTACCGCCGCGTCGCCGAAATTCATTTCGAGGCGCAATATGTCCCCGCCCATCATGATGTCGCCGACTTCGCGATGGCGCTCCGCGCGGTAGGCGAACCGATGCGCGGCAAGCCGGTGAAGGACCTCTCGGTCGGCCAGATGCTCGACGGCCTGTTCGCGATCACCCGCGATTTCGATATGGAAACGCAGCCGCACCTTCTTCTGCTGCAAAAGACGATGGTGATGGTGGAAGGGGTCGCGAATGCGCTCGATCCGGACATCAACATGTGGGATGTCAGTGGCCCCTATGTGGAGGCCTGGCTGCGCGACGAACTGGGGCCAGAGGCGAAGGCCGCCGATGCGCTGGTGGAAAACTGGCGCACCCTGACCCGCATTCCCGATCTTGTCCGCCGGATCGAGGAGAAATTCCCTGCTCCCGGTGGCGCCCCGCCGCCCCCGCCCCTGCCCGAGGTTCGCGTGATGGACTGGCGTCCCGGCTGGCTGGTCCGCCACGGTCTTGTCGCGATCGTCGCTGCGGGGCTTGGCGCGGCAGCCATGTATTTCCTGGGATAAATCGCGCCCTGTCCTTGCAATGGCGGGCCAATTCCCTAAACCGCCACCATATTGCGCTGCAGCATCGCCTGCCTTTTTGGAAATCCAGACAGAGTTTTATCAACCATGGCACTTCACAGCGATTTTCGCCGCGACTGGCTATCCAATCCGCGGGCGGAGTTCCTGTCCGGCCTTGTCGTCGCACTGGCGCTCATCCCGGAGGCCATCGGCTTCTCCATCATCGCCGGGGTCGATCCGCGCGTTGGCCTTTATGCCAGCTTTTCGATCGCGGTGATCATCTCGCTTGTCGGTGGCCGTCCGGGCATGATCTCGGCCGCGACGGCGGCGGTCGCTGTTCTCGTCGTGCCGCTGGTCCGGACACATGGCGTCGAATATCTCTTCGCCGCGACCATATTGATGGGCGTCTTCCAGTGGTTCGCGGCTCTGTTGCGGCTCGATCTGCTGATGCGGTTCGTATCGCGTTCGGTCATCACCGGCTTCGTGAACGCGCTTGCCATCCTCATCTTCATGGCGCAGCTGCCGCAACTGACCGGGGAAGCCGCCACTTTCACCACCTATGCAATGGTCGCGGCGGGTCTGGTCATCATCTATGGCCTGCCGCGTTTGACGACGGCCGTACCGGCGCCGCTGGTTGCAATCATGGTGCTCGCCGCCGTCAGCATCGCCTTCGGCCTCGACGTGTTCACGGTCGGCCAGATGGGCGCGCTGCCCGATGCACCGCCCAGCCTCCACCTGCCGCAGGTGCCGCTGACCCTCGAGACGCTCACCATCATCGCACCCTATTCGGCCGCGATGGCGGCCGTGGGCCTGCTCGAATCGCTGCTGACCGCATCGATAGTTGACGACATGACCGAAACCCGGTCCGACAAGCGCCGCGAGACCTGGGGGCAGGGCGTCGCGAATTTCTTTACCGGTTTCATCGGCGGCATGGGTGGCTGCGCGATGATCGGCCAGTCGGTCATCAACATAAAATCGGGCGGAAGACGTCGCCTCTCGACCTTCGTCGCAGGCGTCATGCTGCTTGTCCTGATCGTCGCGCTCGGCGACTGGGTCGCGCGCATTCCCATGCCCGCCCTCGTCGCGGTGATGGTCTTCGTGTCGGTCAGCACGTTCCGCTGGCGCAGCTTCCTCGAGATGCACCATCACCCCCTGCCATCGACGATAGTGATGCTGGCGACCGTGGTCATGGTTGTGGCGACGCACGACCTGTCCATCGGCGTACTGACCGGCGTGCTGCTGTCCGGCATTTTCTTCGCATGGAAGGTCAGGCAGATGGTCACCATCGACATGAGCCGCGAAGGCGCGGTTCGCCGCTATGTCATTGGCGGGCAGATCTTCTTCGGATCGGTCGATGTGCTCTACGAAGCGATGGAGTTCAACGAGAAGGATATCGACCAGGTCGTGCTCGACGTTCACGACGCCCATTTATGGGATATTTCCGCGACCGGCATGATCGACAAGATCGTCATGCGCCTTCGCGGCGAGGGAAAAACCGTTGAAATCATCGGCCTCAATGAGGCGAGCGCAACGCTGGTCGACAAATATGGCGAACACCAGAAGCCGTTCACAAGCCTCGGCACGGTAGGCCACTGAGCGCGGTACGGGCTGGACAGCCTGCCCCCTTTGGGTGCAGACAGCGCGCATGTCCTCTCCCCGTATCCTTCTGATCGTCTCGGGCGGCATCGCGGCCTACAAATCGCTGGAACAGGTGCGCCTGCTGAATCGGGACGGGATCGCGACACGCGCGGTGCTGACCCGCGCTGGCGCGGAGATCGTCACGCCGATGTCGCTCGGCGCGCAGACCGAGGATCATGTCTACACCGACCTGTTCGACCTCAAGGACGAACGCGAGATCGGGCATATCCAGCTTTCGCGCCAGGCCGACCTTGTTGTCGTCTGCCCTGCTTCGGCCGACATCCTCGCAAAGATGGCGACGGGCATCGCGGATGATCTCGCCACGACCCTGTTGCTGGCCACGGACAAGCCCGTGCTCGCCGTCCCCGCGATGAACGTGCGGATGTGGGACCATGCCGCCACGCAGCGCAATCTGCGCCAGCTGGCCGCCGATGGCGTCGCGGTCATGGAACCGGACGAAGGCGACATGGCCTGCGGCGAATGGGGAAGAGGGCGGCTGCCCGATCCGGAGGCTATTGCCGGAGAAATCAGGCGCATGCTCGTCGCGGGCGGGGACGATGTGATCTCCGTGCCGCCGCCCCGGCTGCTCCCGGACGCCAGCGGCTCGCTTTCCGGCAAGCATGTGCTCGTCACCGCAGGGCCAACGCACGAGCCGATAGACCCGGTACGCTACATCGCCAACCGCTCCTCGGGACGTCAGGGTTTCGCGATTGCCCGCGCGGCGGCGGAGGCAGGCGCACGTGTCACGCTCGTTGCAGGACCGGTCGAACTCCCGACCCCGCGCGGCGTCACGCGCATCGATGTCGAGACGGCGCGGGAAATGCTCGCCGCCGTCGAAGACGCACTTCCAGCCGATGCCGCCATCATGGTCGCGGCCGTGGCCGACTGGCGCGTGGCAGAGCAGGCGGAACAGAAGCTGAAGAAGGACGGATCGGATAGCCCCGCTCCGCTCGCCCTTACTGAAAATCCCGATATTCTCGCAACTCTCGCCATCTCCGCGAAGCGCCCCCGATTGCTGGTGGGTTTTGCCGCCGAGACCGAAAATGTGGTTCCTCATGCCCAGGCGAAGCTCGCCAGAAAGGCGTGTGACATGATCGTCGCCAACGATGTCTCCGGGACAGTCATGGGGGGCACGCGCAACGCCGTGCATCTCGTGACGCCCGGCGAAGTCGAGAGCTGGGACGATCTGCCCAAGGAAATCGTCGCAAAGCGTCTGGTCGAACGCATCGCCTCTCGTCTACAGTCCGGGGCATGAACACACCGATCGAAATTCGCCTGAAGCGCCTGCCCAACGGCGCGGATCTTCCCGTCCCCGCCTATGCCACATCCGGCGCCGCCGGCATGGACGTGGTCTCCGCCGAGGATGTCGTCCTGCCGCCGGGTGGACGACATGCCGTTGCCACGGGTTTCGCGATGGCGATCCCGGAAGGCTATGAGATTCAGGTCCGGCCGCGCTCCGGCCTCGCTCTCAAGCACGGCATATCGCTCCCCAACACGCCGGGAACAATCGACAGCGACTATCGCGGCGAGTTGAAGATCATCATGATCAACCTCGGTGCGGAGGCCTTTGCCATCCGCCGCGGAGACCGCATCGCCCAGCTCGTCGCCGCGCCCGTGCAGCTGGCGACTTTCGCCGAGGTCGCGGAACTGGACGATACCGCACGCGGCGAAGGCGGCTTCGGGTCGACCGGTATCGGCACCAACACCGAAACCGCGAACGCGAGCGCCGCATGAGCCTCAACGACGACATGCTGGATCGCTACGCCCGGCATATCGTGCTGAAGGAAATCGGCGGCGCGGGACAGATGCAGCTCCACTCGGCCCATGTCACGCTGATCGGCGCAGGCGGCATCGGCTGTCCCGCGATCCAGTATCTCGCCGGCGCGGGAATCGGCTCGATCCGCGTGATCGATGACGATGTCGTCTCGCTTTCCAACCTGCAGCGCCAGACCCTGTTCGGCAGCGAGGATATCGGCATGCCGAAGGCGGAAGCCGCCATGAATGCGGTCGCGCGCCTCAATCCGCATGTCCGCCTGATCCCGATCGTGCAGCGGCTCGACGCGGACAACGCCGAAACCCTGCTGCGCCACAGCGACATCATCGTCGATGGCAGCGACAATTTCGCGACCCGCCTCATCGTTTCGGATGTCGCTACCCGGCTGCGCGTGCCGCTCGTGTCCGCCGCGGTAGGGCAGTTCGAAGGACAGCTCGGCGTCTTTCGCGGCTGGGAGGAAGGCAAGCCCTGCTATCGCTGCCTCGTCGGCGAGGATCCCGCGAGAGCGGATGCGAGCTGCGCCGATCAGGGCGTGCTCGGCGCGCTGACCGGCGTCATGGGCAGCCTCGCTGCGCTGGAGGCGATCCGGGGCATCGTACCGTTTGGCGAAGACAGCGCGGGCAAGCTGCTGATCGCAGACCTGCTCTCGCTCCGCTTCCGCACGCTCACCGTCCCCGCCGATCCTTCCTGCCCGGCGTGCAGCGAGGCAGCGCTGGCCGGCGAGTCATGCCCGGCCTGAATATTGCCGTTCTTGTCGATGATGCTGAGCGGCTGCGCGGCGCGCTCACCCTTGCGCTCGCCCATGTCGCGCTGGGTGGCAGCGCGCGGCTATTCCTTCAGCTCGATGCCGTCCGGATGTTGCAATCGCCAATCCGCGCGCCCCGCGACGCTGACCATGTATCTCACGGGCTTCCATCCCTCGCCGATCTGATCGGCGAAGCGCTGGAAACTGGAATCGAAATCATCGCCTGTCAGAGCGGCCTCGCGCTCGCGGGCCTCGCGCTTTCGGATCTCGACCCGCGCATCGTGGCGGGCGGGCCGGTTTCCTTCCTGCAGGCTTCAGGCGCCGGCGACCGCCTCCTCATTCTTTAACGCCACCTTGTGCACCCAGCCTTCGGGGCCGGGGACCTGATTGCGCTGGATAGCGGTCAGCCTGTTGCGCAGCGCCTCGGTGCGCGATCCCGTGCCGCCATTGCCGATCACGAAATCGCCCTTGCTGGACTTGACCTGACCGATCGCAGCGAGCACCGCCGCCGTCCCGCAGGCAAAAACCTCGACCAGCCGGCCACTGCGCGCATCGGCGCGCCACTCGTCCATCGAATAGGGCTTTTCCTCGACGCGCATGCCTTCATCGCGCATTAGGTGGATGATCGAATTGCGCGTGATGCCAGGCAGGATCGTGCCACCCAGCGGCGGCGTCACGGCGCTGCCGTCGTCAAACAGGAAGAAGAGGTTCATGCCTCCCAGTTCTTCGACCCACTTGTGCTCTGCGGCATCGAGAAACACGACCTGATCGCATCCATGCTCGATCGCTTCCGCCTGCGCGACGAGGCTGGCCGCATAATTGCCGCCGCACTTCGCCGCACCTGTGCCGCCGGGGCCTGCCCGCGAATATTCGTCGGAGACCCAGATGCTGACGGGTTTTGCGCCGCCCTTGAAATAGGCGCCGACCGGGCAGGCGATGACGCAGAAAATGAAATCGGTGGCGGGCTTCACACCCAGAAATGTCTCGTTGGCGAACATGAATGGCCGCAGATAGAGGCTGCCCTCCCCGCCCGGGATCCAATCGGCATCGGCGCGAATCAGTTCCTCGCATGCCTGGACGAAAATATCCTCGGGCAACTCGGGCATGGCGAGTCTCTTCGCGGATGCGATGAGCCGACGCGCATTCTGCTCCGGTCGGAACATGGTGACGCCGTCGCCGGCACGATAGGCCTTCAGCCCCTCGAAGATTTCCTGCGCATAATGCAGCACGGCACTCGCCGGATCGATCTGGAACGGTTCGCGCGCGCGCACCTGCGCGTCGTGCCACCCTTTGCCCTGCGACCAGCGAATCGTCACCATATGATCCGTGAAGACCCGACCGAATGCAGGGTCGGCCATCAGCGCGGCACGGGTCTCCGCCGTCGTTGGGGCCGGATGGGAAATCTTGTCGAACAGCATGATAAGGCCTCGTCTCTTTCCCTCGCGAGCCTGCACGCCGCGAGGGAGAGGCGTCTATGCCATCAGACCATGAAAGTTTCAAGAAGATGGGTTATAACTACTGACCTAGTTTTTGAAATAAATATTCACGCGAGTGTAATTAAATTATTTGCGAGCCGCTCCACTTCCTGCCTGTCATGACTGACATACAGGATCGGAACGGCAATCTCGTCGCGTATCCTTTCGATCACCGCGATAATGCTTTCGCGCAGATCCGGGTCAAGCGCGCCCAACGGCTCATCCATCAGCAGGAAACGGGGGCGGGACAGCAGCGCACGGCCGATGGCAACCCGTTGCGCCTCGCCGCCCGAAAGGCTGGATGGCCAGCGCCGCAACAGGTGCGCGATGCCCAGAAACCGGATCACCTCGCCATATCCCATGGCCAGCGGGGTCTCGCCATCCGCGGCGATCCGCTCGCCATATCGCAGGTTCGCGTCCACCCGCATGTGCGGAAACAGGCGCGCATCCTGAAAGACATAGCCCGCGCGCCGGCGATGCACCGGCAGATCGGTGCCGGTCGCACCATCGAACAACACGGTCCCGGACACCCCGATGTGCCCCGAGTCGGGCCGCAACAGCCCGGCCACCATGTTGAGCAGGCTGGTCTTGCCGATGCCCGACGGCCCGGAAATCGCGGTCAGGCCCGCGCCGGTATCGAGCGAGAAATGAAACACCCGGTCACCGATCCGTCTCCGCACGTCGATCTCAAAGCTCATGGGCGCCTCTCCGGCTGCCCGACCGGCGTACCATCAACTCCGACAGAAACAGCGCGACCAGCGACACGATGATCGATATCGCCGCAAGTCTTCCCACTGTCGCCTCTCCGCCCGGCGCCTGAAGCGCATTGTAGATGGCGAGCGGCAGCGTCCGTGTCTCGCCCGCGATGTTGGCGGCGAAGGTGATGGTCGCGCCGAATTCGCCGATCGACCGCGCAAATCCCAATATGCTGCCCGCCGCGATCCCGGGCAGGCAAAGCGGCACGGTAACGGTGCGCAGCACATGCAAGCGCGAGGCGCCAAGTGTCCGCGCCGCGTTTTCAAGGCGACGGTCGACGCCCTCTATCGCAAGACGCATCGATCGCACCATCAGCGGGAACGCCATGACGCCCGCCGCCACGGCTGCACCCGTCCAGTGAAACACCAGCACGACCCCGAACCACTGATCGAGCCACCGGCCGATCGCGCCATGAGGGCCAAGTAAAAGCAGCAGCGCCCACCCGGTCACGACCGGCGGCAGCACGAGCGGCAGATGCACCAGCATGTCGATCAGAACCTTGCCGGGAAAATCGGCGCGCGCCAGCAGCCAGGCAATGGCGAAGGCCATGGGGGCGGCTATCGCGATGGCCACGAGGCTGACGCGCAGGGACAGCGTCAAGATTTCCCATTCTGCGGGCGAGAGCATCACTGGCTATTGCGCCTCGAACCCATAGCGCGCGAAGATGGCCCGCGCGGCTGGCGACATCAGATAGGATCTGAACGCTGCGGCTTCCGGATTGCTCGATCCCCTTATCGTCACCATCGGATATCGGATCGGCGGATGGCTCGTCGCGGGAAAGCGTTCGACCACCTCCACCTTGGCGGACCCCTTGGCGTCGGTGGCGTAGACGATCCCGGCCGGTGCCTGGCCGCGCTCGACCATGACGAGCGCCGCCCGGACATTCTCGGCGGGCGCCAGCCGGTTCGACACGCTGTCCCACAGGCCGCGCGACCGCAGCGCAGCCTTCGCATATTTGCCCGCCGGGACGGCGTCGGGATCGGCAACCGCCAGCCGCCCTTGTCCGAGCCACCGTAGCAGCGCGGGACTCCCCGGCCGATCCGGCATGGGCTCTGCCCCCTTGGGCGCGACAAGCACCAGCGCATTGGCCAGCAATGTCACGCGTGAACCGGCCTGTGTCAGGTTCCGCTTTTCCAGATAATCCGCCCAGTCCTCATCGGCGGAGAGGAAGAGGTCGGCCGGTGCGCCCGCCTCGATCTGCCGGGCCAGCGCGGAGGACGCGGCGAAGGAAAAGGTCGGCACCTCATGCCCTTGCGCCTGCCACGCCCGACCGGCCTCCTCCAGTGCGGGCTGAAGGCTCGCGGCCGCGAGAACAACGGGCCCTTTCGGAGCGTCTCCGCAGGCCGCGAGGACGAGACAGGCAAACAGGGCCACAATGGCACGCCAATATCCCGACCGTCCTGCCATCCGCCACAATCCCTTCCATCGCTATATACCATCGTATATTGCGTTTTGCGGCGGGTGCAAGGGCGGAACCAAATGGCCACCTGCCGGGCGGCATCGGTGCGGATTTACGGTTCAGGGCTTTGGCGTGGTGGTGGCTGCCGCGCCGAACTGCGTGAGCGCCTGCCGCGCCGACGCCGCCGGTTCGCTGTCCGGGGCCACGCTGAGCAGTTTGCGCCAGGCGGCCTCGCCTGCGGCTGCATTTCCTGCCGCAACCGCTATGTTACCCTGTTCCAGCAAAATGTGCGGATCGTCGGGCGATCGCTTCGCCGCCTCGTCGATATCATGCGCGGCGCGGGTCAGGTCGCCGTCGCGCCGGGCCAGCGTCGCGGAAAGCAGCCAGGCGAGCGGGTCGTCCGCGGCCATGCCAAGCGCGGTGTCGAGGTCGCTCCGCGCCGCCGGACTGTCGCCCAGCGCGACATGCGCGCGTGCCCGGTCGAGCAGGATCTCACCCTTTGCCAGCCCGTCCGGCACCCCTGCAGACAGCGCCCGGCCGAACAACCCAAGCGCCTGCTGCGCCCGCCCGCCCGCCAGCGCGGCATTGCCAGCCTGCGCCCAGAGGCGCCCCGCGTCCGCCTCCGATCCTGCGGTTTCCGCCATCCGGGCGGCGCCTTCAAATGCCGTTTCCGCGGCATCCCATCGCTCCGCGCGCGAATGGGCGAAGCCGGTGCACTGCGCCGCCGAGAAACCGCCGCCGTCCTTCGCCCAGTCCTGAGCGAACTGAAGTCCGGTATTCGGGTCATCGATCGCCTCGTCCACGCAGGTCTGCAATTTCAGCGCCACGTCAGCGGGCATATGGAGCGACAGCCCGCGCGCAGAGGCCGCCGCCTTCTGCTGCGCCTGCGCCTCCTGGCGGGAGCGGTTCATGACCGCTTCGGTCTCCGGCGGATAGGCCGCCGTCTGCATCAGCATCATCGCAAGGGGAAGGATCACACGCGCTCCAGCAGATCGTCGACCATGCCCAGCAGCAGCGCGATATCGGCATCGCGCGACAGCCGGTGATCACCGTCCTTGACCAGCACCGTCTGTACATCGTCTGAACGCAGCGCGGCGGCGGCACGAACCGCGACGTCCCACGGCACCACATCGTCGCGCTGCCCATGCAGGAAGCATACGGGACAAGACAGCGCGATCTCCCCCTCCAGCAACAAATTCGCTTCACCCGAACGCCAGAAGTCCAGCGTCGTCACATAATCGCTGCCATAATCGGAAGGCTCGACGATGCGGCCCCTCTCGCGCAGTTCCGCCTTCTGTGCCTCGTCGAAACCCCAGCGCGTGAAATCCGGCGCGGCGGCGAGACCGATCAACCCTGCCACGCGATCGGAAAGAGCCAGCGCTACCAGCAGGGCGAGCCAGCCGCCCATCGAGGAGCCTATCGGCAAAATCGCCCCGTCGGGCCAGACATGGTCGATCAGCGCCAGCACATCCTCGCGCCAGATCTCGAGCGTACCGTCCTCGAAATCGCCATCGCTCGATCCGCACCCGGAATAGTCGAGCAGCAGGCAGGCCCTGCCCGTTTTGCGCGCATGGGCAAAGAGCGCCTGCGCTTTGCCCCCCTCCATGTCCGACATATATCCGGGAAGGAAGACAAGCAGGGGTCCGTCGCCATCGGTGAAGCGATAGGCAAGGCGTATGCCGTCGGCGCGCGCCAGGCGGGCGATCGGAAGCGGTTCGGTCATGTCTGCCTTATGGTCGTGTGCCTTTGCCACTTGCAAGCGCGATCAGAAGCCGAAATCCCAACCCGGTTTCACCTTGCGATCGTGGACACACATATTCTTGAGCGCGTCCCATTCTGCCGGGGTCAGCGCCGCATCATAACGATGCCCCTTGACGACCGCGCCCTCGAACAGCGCGCGACGGCTTTTCGACGAGGGATGGCTGGCGAACCAGCCCGCCGCCTGTTCCACACTCGCTTCTTCGGAGGATTGCTTTTTCCCGTCCGTGCCCTTGCCGTCTTTCTGACCGCCGCCGAGCCGCGCGAAGAAACCGGCGGTAGGGCCGGGTGAAATATTGGCAGCCTTCAGCGAATCGACCGCCGCAAGATCGGCCTCATGCTCGGCTTCGCGACTGAAGGAGAGGCCCATCAGCGCATTGAGATGCGCGCCGCCACTGCCGTCCAGCCCGCCCAGAATGACGCTCAACCCCAGTTGCCGCATCAGCGCGGTCAGCGTGTCGCGATGCTCGACATGGCCGAGTTCATGGCCGAGCACACCCGCAACCTCTTCGGGCGAGTCCGCCTTTTCGACCAGATCGGTGAACAGGATAACGCGCCGCCCGGGCAGGGCGATGGCGTTCACCATGCGGATATTGGCGACCTCGACCGAGCGGGCGCGGCGATCTGTATCCAACTTGCCGACCAGCTTGCGCAACGCCGCGTCGCCCTCCGCCGTGTGGCAATAGCGCCCGCCGAAATCGCCGACCATTGCGTCGCCAAGGCTGTCCTCCCAGCTTTGCGGAACGAAAGGCGCAATCCATCCCGGCGCCTTGATGCCGACGAACAGCACGATGGCCGCAACGCATGCCAGCACGGCGCTTGCCTTCCAGAGCCCGACACGATCAATGAACCCGCCATAACGCTGCCGGCCGGGAAGCAGGGGGACGATATCTGCCGGGACCTCGCCCGCGAAGCCGATCCGCCATCCCTGCTCGCTCGCCAGGCCATAGACCACATCCGGCCCCGCATTATCGAGCGCCACCAGATCGCGCCAGCGATAGGGGCCCGCCTCCCAGCCTTCGCCAATCAGCCGGAACCCGGTCTCGTCACCCTCCAGACGCGGCCGCCAGCGGTTCGCATTGCGCCCGTCATAATGCCAGACAGTCGTCTCGATCACGGTGTTTCGATCACGCGCTATCAGAAGGCGCCGATGTCGAGCGCATCGAGCAAGCCCTCGCCATGCTTCGACATCCTCGTGTCGGACTGGGTCAGCGTGTCGAGGTCGATCTCGCCATAGGCCTCCATATGCGTGACGAAGAATTTCCAGTGGCGATAGGCAAGGAAGATGATGCCGATGCCCAGCGTGCAGATGACCAGCGCAATGTCGCCGAGGATCAGCTTCAGCCAGTCCGTCGTTCGCGCCGTGAACTGAAAATCGAGCGTAGAAAGGCTCAGTCCTCCGATAGCAGACCGGAAGAACACGGCATAATAGGCCAACATCACCAGCGCTATCCCGCCGTAAATGCCCACGACCATCAGCACCAAGGCGACAATCGCGCCGGCCGCCACGCCGCCGCGCGCGCCATCCGGGGCCATCGCGGCGAACAGGCCGCCCCCCAGGCCGAGAATCATGACCGCGATGATGAACAGGAATGGCAGAGCGTAGATCAGCAGCCAGCGCCAGAACGCCGGCTTGTAGTCCCCTGCGGACTGGAAGCGGTGCGGCCCGAAGCTCATCTTTCCCCAGCGCTCATTCCACAGCGACATCATCGACCAGGGGATCATAAGGCCCAACACGATATAGCCGATGAAGGTTTTTATCATGTAGGACAAACCGAAATGCAGGCCATTGTCGTCGCTGCCCCCCCTTATGCCGTGCCAATAGGTACGCCCGAGCCGATAGCGCAGCGCGCGAAACCGTGCGACGCCGACCAGATAGAAGATGAAGAGAAACGAAGCGAAGCCCAATATCCCGGCAATGCCCGACTTTCCCCTATGATCAGCGCCTGCATTCCGAACTGGAGGAAGAACAGCGGTATCAGGAACAGGCCGACGACGATGACAAAGCCCAGAAACAGTTCCTTGCCCGTGCCGGTCCATTCCAGCCGGTCGTCGATGAAAGTGGTACGCGACCAGAGATAACGACGCGTCCGCGTGGTCGCCCAGAAGCGATATATGCCCAGCGTCACGAGCGTCAGCAACAGGTTGGTGAACGCGATCGGCGCATATTCCTTCCAGCTTCCGTCAAAACCGAATGCGCTTGCGCCAGTCTGATCTTCCATGCACACCCCCGCCCTTGCCCGATCCGGAATGAACCCTGCCTTGATCCACGCGTCAAGCCGCAATAGTCCGGCCTATCCGTATCCGATGCTTTTGGTTGACACGCTTCGCCGTGCCGGTAAGGACCGGCGGATCGCGAATTCCGCCCCTTTTCAGGACGAAAGTCTTACACAGCCGTCATGTCCGCACTGCTGAAGATAACCCTGCCAGACGGTTCCGTGCGAGAAGTCGCGCCCGGCACCACGCCGGCGGATATCGCCGCGAGCATCGGCCCCGGCCTCGCCAAGGCGGCGCTTGCCGCGCGCGTTGACGGAGAGCTTTTCGACATCATGCGCCCGCTGGAGGGCGACGTGAATCTCGCGCTGGTCACGTCGCGCGACGAGGCCGATGCGCTGGAACTGGCGCGGCACGACTATGCCCATGTGCTGGCCGAGGCGGTGCAGGCGCTCTGGCCCGGCACGCAAATCACCTTCGGCCCCGCGACCGAAGACGGGTTTTATTATGATGTAATGGCCCCTGCCCATCGAGGGCCGTTCACGCTCGACGACCTGCCGGCCATTGAGGAAAAGATGCGCGAGATCATCCGCGCGGACAAGCCGCTGCGCCGCGAGGTGTGGGAACGGGAAGACCTGATAGCCCGGTGGAAGGCCGATGGGGAAGCGTTCAAGGCCGAATGGGCCGCCGAACTGCCCGAGGGCGAGGAACTGACCGTCTACTGGTCGGGCGACGACTGGATGGACATGTGCCGCGGCCCGCATCTCGCCTCGACCGGCAAGCTCGCGCCCGATGCTTTCAAGCTGATGCGCGTCGCCGGGGCCTATTGGCGCGGAGACCAGCGCAACGCTCAGCTTACCCGCATCTACGGCACCGGCTGGCTCAACAAGAAACAGCTCGATGCGCACCTCCATCGCCTCGAGGAAGCGGCAAAGCGCGACCACCGCAAGCTGGGGCAGGAGATGAACCTGTTCCACCTGCAGGCCGAGGCGCATGGCAGCGTCTTCTGGCACCCCAAGGGCTTCGTCATGTGGCGCGAGCTCGAAGCCTATATGCGCCGCGCCATCGACAACGGTGGCTACAAGGAAGTGAAGACCCCGCAGGTGATGGACGCGCGCCAGTGGGAACAGTCCGGCCACTGGGGCAAATATCGCGAGAACATGTTCGTCATCCCCGACGAGGTTCCGAACACAGAGGATGATGGCCCGATCATCTCCGGCGATGCCCACTGGATGGCGCTGAAGCCGATGAACTGCCCGGCGCATGTCCTGATCTTCAAGCAGGGCATCAAGAGCTATCGCGACCTGCCGCTGCGCATCTATGAAAATGGCTGCTGCCATCGCAACGAGCCGCATGGCGCGCTCCACGGCCTGATGCGCGTGCGCCAGTTCACGCAGGACGATGCGCATATCTTCTGCCGTGAGGACCAGATCGTCGACGAGGTTCGCAAATTCTGCGCGCTCGCCGACCGCATCTACAAGGATTTTGGTTTCAGCTATGCGATCAAGCTGGCGCTGCGCCCCGAAAAGCGCATCGGCAGCGATGCACTGTGGGACAAGGCGGAGGCCGAACTGCGCGATGCGGTCGCGGCGGCAGGGCTGGCCTCGGACGACTATGGCTGGGAAGAGCTGCCCGGCGAGGGCGCCTTCTACGCGCCCAAGCTCGAATGGCACCTCACCGACGCGATCGGGCGCACCTGGCAGGTCGGCACCATCCAGTCCGATCGCGTTCTGCCGGAGCGCCTCGACGCGAGCTATGTCGGCGAGGATGGCGACAAGCACAGGCCGGTGATGCTCCATCGCGCGATCTTCGGCAGCTATGAACGGTTCATCGGCATATTGATCGAGCATTTCGCGGGCAAGGTGCCGCAATGGCTCGCCCCGGTGCAGGCCGTCGTGACCACCATCGTTTCCGATGCGGACGATTATGCGCTCACCGTGCTGGAAAGACTGAAGACCGCCGGTATCCGCGCGGAATCGGACCTTCGCAACGAGAAGATCAACTACAAGATCCGTGAGCACAGCCTCGCCAAGGTTCCCAACCTCCTCGTCGTCGGCAAGCGCGAGGCGGAGGAAGGCAAAGTCGCGCTGCGCGAGCTTGGCGCGGACCAGCCGCAGCAGATCATGACCCTCGACGAGGCGGTCGCCGCCCTTGCAAAAGAGGCGCTGCCGCCCGATATGCGGTGATGCACGGCCGCAACAGGCTTCCGGGTGTCGCGCGCCGCCGCCGATGCCCCCTTTTTTGTTAACCCGAAAGCGGCTAAACAACCGGCGTCACAGTTAAAGGAGAAATTGCTATACGTCCCCCAATGATGCGCCGCCCGCTGGCGCCGCCCCCGCCAAAGTCCGGCCCCCGCTACAATGAGTTCATCACCGTGCCCAAGGTCCGCGTGATCGACGAGAATGGCGATAATCTGGGGGTTCTGTACACGCGCGAGGCGATAGAACAGGCCGCCGAAGTCGGACTCGATCTGGTCGAGGTTTCTCCCAATGCCGATCCGCCGGTGTGCAAGTTTCTCGATATCGGCAAATTCAAATACGAGGCGCAGAAGAAGGCGAATCTCGCCCGCAAGACCCAGAAGACGCAGGAGATCAAGGAGATCAAGATGCGTCCGAACATCGACGATCATGATTATGATACGAAGATGCGGTCGATCGCGAAGTTCATCGGTGAAGGCGACAAGGTCAAGGTTACGCTGCGCTTTCGCGGCCGCGAGCTTTCCCACCAGCAGCTCGGAATGCAGCTTCTCCAGCGCGTCGCGGAGGAAACCGCCGAAGTCGCCAAGGTCGAAGCCTATCCGCGCATGGAAGGCCGCCAGATGCTGATGGTGATATCGCCGAAATAGTCTTCGCGGCGCGCATCCGCCCGTCTGGAATCGCCCCGGCGCATTTCCTATCTTCGACGCATGACCCTCCCTGCGCTTTTCATCCCCCACGGCGGCGGCCCCTGCTTCTTCCTCAACCCGGACGGAAGCTGCCCGCCGGTGTGGGAGGACATGCGTGCCTATCTCGCGCAGATCGTTACAAGCCTGCCAGAGCGGCCGCGCGCGATATTGCTGATTTCCGCCCACTGGATCGAACCGCGCTTCACCGTCCACATCGGCGAACACCCCGACCTTCTGTTCGACTATTACGGCTTTCCCGCCCACACCTACGACCTTCGCTGGGATGCGGCGGGGGCGCCGGACGTCGCACGTCGCGCGGCAGACATGCTTTCTGCCGCCGGATTTGAAACCGGTATGGAAGCGGCGCGCGGCTGGGATCATGGCGTGTTCGTTCCGATGATGGTTTCGCTGCCCGATGCCGACATCCCGGTGGCGCAGCTTTCGCTGCTCGCGCCCGACCGTGGCATGGATTTCGACGCGATCGCTCATATCCGGGCTGGCAAGGCGCTTGCCCCGCTGCGCGACGAGGGCGTGCTGATCATCGGTTCGGGGATGAGTTTTCACAATCTCCGGCTACGCGACGGTTCGGTTCAGCAGATGGCCGATACGTTCGATGCGGCCCTTGCCGAAGCGGCAACCGATCCCGACCCCGCGCGCCGTGCAGATCGTCTGGCGCACTGGGCCGCGCTTCCCCATGCACGCATCGCCCATCCGCCCGGCGGGGAAGAGCATCTCATACCGCTGATGATGGTCGCCGGAGCGGGAGGCGACTCTCCCGCCGTGCAGGAGTTTCGCGACCGGGTGATAGGCTGGACCGTTTCCGCCTTTCGCTATGGCTGAGGCGATCGCGGCGTTTCCCGCCGAGCGGAGACTGCCCGGCGCCGATCTCATGCTGATGAAGGATATTGACTGGGGCAAGCCGCCGCAGGAACTGCTCATTCGCCTGATCGGGGAAATCCCGTGGCAGCAGGAAAGCATCACGCTCTTCGGCCGCACGCATCTTCAGCCGCGCCTGATCTGCTGGATGGGCGACCCGGGATGCGCCTATCGCTATTCCGGCAAGCGGTACGAGCCCGAACCCTGGCACCCGCTCGTCGCGGACCTGCGCGCGCGGGCTGAGACGCTGGCGAATGCCTCCTTCAACAGCGT